>CADCOE010000048.1 GCA_902802985.1 uncultured Ruminococcus sp. | reverse complement strand
TCCTTGTGAGGTTATCAATCACTTCTTAGATACTGGAGAAATTGATGCTATCTAAAAAATCTGTAACACATCATTGACAAACCAACACATTTTTGATTCACAATGGATTCAAATGTTCGCAAACGAAAGTATGCTGACAACACCATTTCCGATTTTGACAACAGAGGCGGAGCAAGTGACAACTCTGGAGCAAGTGCGAAAAGGCCCGTTCTTTTTGTCTGGAAGACATTTCGACGAGACAGCGGTTTGCACTCTCAAATGGCAAAGGAACCTACATTTGAAAATGAGGCTTTTATTTGAGAATGCACATCCCCTTCATTGTCATCGACAAGTTCTTGGAAAACTCATGGTTTCGGATCCTTGATAACTTGCAAGAATAAATAGACGAAGATTACAGAATCAGAAAATGCAGAAAGCAATATTGGAAGAAAAGCTGACGGCAAGAGAAAATTTTGATGGTTTGAAATCCAATTTTTCTTTTCTGCTGTACATTCATTGGTATTCATATAATTTCAGGAATGACAACTCTTCCGCTTCCTCCGCAGTATTTCGCAGTGGTATCAATAATTCTTTGTGCGGTTTCGAGCAGAAAATCATTTTCGGTTGCCTCGTTGCCTTGTATGATATAAAATATATTTTTTGTATTTTCATCAACCTTTGTTTTTTCAACTTGACGAATTTCAAGCCGACACAAAATTTCATTAGAATCATCACAGTAGGAATATTCATGTTTCGCAGAAACGGTAGGTTCGGTTGTTCCGATCGGCTGAAAAGATTCTGTGCCGTCTGTGAAGCGTAAGGTTACGTTTCCGTTCGTTTTGTCGATATTATGTGCTCCGAGTGCAAGCTTGGTTTCAAGAGAAATGATATTATAAATATCTACTGCCTGATTGATATAAGACATATTCCCATTTTTCTTTAACAGCTTAATGAGGTTTTCACTTGCCGGTATATTTTTTCTTCTTTTCACTTTGCTCCTGTCATGTAAAATATGAAAGCCTTCAAGAATAGGATCAGTATGAATATCAAGGTCTTGATACTGTTTCAACAGTTCTTTGATTTTTTCCTCACGGTAATTTCTCCATTCATTGCTGTCAATATGATTGTCGATTTCTTCAACGACCGCAAATACTATTTTAACACCAATATCTAAAACAGCTTGCTGTACAAAAAATTTCATGATCATATGCTCCTTAAAAAATGTTATTTTGTAAATGATACACCTTAATACCGCAATGGTAAATAATAAAAAATCTTTATCTTGTTATAGGTTTCAATAATAGGCAAAATTCAATAATCATCCAGAAAGCTGTGAGTTTTTCCTTTCGTTTTATAACCCGGGAATGTATCAAGATGTACCTTATGAATGCTTCCAAAAATACTTTTTTCTATATTGGGGTTTTCACGTTTTAGTGTTTTTATCAGAATTTTGATTTCTTGTCTTTTGCTGCCGCCGCTACCGTTATCACACATGGTACAATTTTCGGTAAAACGGCAGGCACATTGTATAAATTCAAGGTCATTATAATGCTTCCATGCAATAATGTCATCCTCATGGATGCAGTACATCGGTCTGATAAGTTCGATACCTTCAAAATTTATGCTGTGAAGTTTAGGGATCATTGCCTGCAATTGAGAACCATAAAACATAGCCATTACAGTTGTTTCTATCACATCAGAAAAATGATGACCAAGAGAAATTTTATTACAACCGAGTTGTTTTGCTTGACTATAAAGATGTCCCCGACGCATTTTTGCACACAAATAGCACGGGTATTTTTCAGTGTTGTTTGCTATATCGAAAATATTTGTTTCAAACACTTGTATAGGTATATGGAGTAGCTCAGCATTATTTTCAATCTTTTGACGGTTGATTTCATTATAACCGGGATCCATTACTAAATAAACAAGTTCAAATGGAATGTCGCTGTATCTTTGCAGCATCTGCATCAGCTTTGCCATAAGCATAGAATCTTTTCCGCCTGAGATACAGACAGCTATTTTGTCGCCCCTTTGTATCAGTTCATAATTTTTAACAGCCTTAATAAAATTATTCCATATTTCCTTACGAAATTTTTTTGTAATGCTTCTCTCTACAAGCTGATATTTTTCCAATTCCCGTTTCATTTTGTTCGTAACTCCTTGACACATTGATTTAGTATTTTAATAAAATCCGAAATTTCCTGTTCGGTGGTGAGGTGACTCAGGCTGATTCGCCACGATGACAGGGCATTTTTTCTGCTGCGGCTGACAGCATATACAGCCCGGGATGGTAAAGTATCTGTACTGCAGGCTGATTTGACCGAGATACATACACCATACTTGCTGAGAATATCCCTGATGGCTGTACCTCTTATTTCTTCAATACTAATATTGAGAATATGAGGTATTGCATCGTTGGGGCTGTTAATAGTCAGTCCATCAATTTTGTTTAGTTTGTTACGTAAAAGCACATTTAGCTTTTTGACTTCTAAATAGTTTTTATCCATAGCATCAAGTGACAAAGCCAATGCTGTTTCAGCAGCAGCGTTGAGAGCTACTGTCGGAGTGCCGCTTCTGTAGATGGTTGTACCGCTGCCGCCGTGTATCAATGGATCAATAATCAATTTTTTTCTTTTGATAAGAATACCGCTGCCGACAAGACCGTAAAATTTATGCGGTGCAAGACTTATTGTATCGCCAACAGTAAAATCTACGGGAATTTTGCCTACAGCCTGAGTTGCATCAATATGAAGGCAGCAATTTGGAAAATGATCCAAAATTTTTCGTATTTCCTTTATTGGCTGAATGACACCCAATTCGCTGTCAACTGAACAAATGGTAACAAGAACGGTATCCCTGCGTATCAAAGAGGAAAAGTGTTCAAGATCGATTTTACCGTTATGTCCGATATTGACTACATCTATTTCGTATCCTTGCTCTTGCAGGAACGTCAGCGGCGCACTGACTGAAGGATGTTCAAGCGGAGTGGTAATAATATGTTTTCCGATATGCCTTTTTGCCCTTGCGATTCCTTTTATTGCAAGATTATTGCTTTCACTGGCACCGGAAGTATAGATAATCTCTTCCGGAAGTACACCAAGCATTTTGGCAATATTATCGCTGACTGTATTTTGCAGATTTAAGGCGGCATATCCGCTTTTGTGTTTTGCATTAGCATTTCCGGTATAATTTTTTGCTGTTTCGCAAAAGCGTGTCAAAACCTTTTCGTCAGTTGGAGTATTCGCACTGTAATCAAAATAAATCATAGTGATTTCTCCTTAAAAAATTGCAGCCAATTTCTTTCTTTTCTTGCTTTGTGAACGCAATCCAAAGGAATATCGGCAATGATTAGCTGTTCGTTTTAATACAGACTGTATTCTTATGTTTTAACATATCATTTATCTTTTTACAAACCGACAGATTTCAATGCCTGAGATAAATCATCAATCAAATCTTCGGAATCCTCTATTCCAACACTCATTCTGAAAAAGCCGTTATGAAATTCATTAGGATAAAGATATTGTCTTTCGTCATTTTCTCCTATGAATACGATAAGACTTTCATCGTGTCCAAGAGATACGGCAGAGGTTATAATATTCAACTTGCTGACAAATTGATTATGTGTGTCGTGGTCAGCGTTTAATCCGAAAGAAAGTACTCCGCCAAAGCCGGACATTTGTTTTTGGGCGATGTGATGTCCCTTGCTGCTTTTAAGTCCGGGATAGGCAACAAAACTTACATTTGGCTGAGTTTCAAGCCACTGGGCAATTTTCATAGCGTTTTCGTTATGCTGTTTCATACGCAAGGGCAAAGTAACGCTTCCTCTCATAATCAGCCACGCATTGAATGGGCTGATTGCTGCACCTAAATTCACCTGAGATTGTGCACGAATAATATCAAGATATTGTGTTTTCCCTATGATAGCACCGCCCATAGCATCACCGTGTCCGTTGATATATTTCGTCAGACTTTCAACAGTAAAATCTGCACCAAGCTCTATCGGACGCTGATTATACGGTGAAGCAAATGTGTTGTCAACGGACAAAAGAATATTGTTTTTGTGTGCAAGCTCTGCAAGAGCGGCAATATCCGATATGCTGAGGGTAGGATTACCCGGGGTTTCAATATGAATCAGTTTTGTATTGGGTTTGATAGCAGCTTTTACAGATTCAATATCTGATGTATCAACAATAGTCGTTTCTACCTTGAATTTATTATTAAACAGTTCATTGAGAAGCCTGTAAACAGCTATGTATGTAATGCTTGAGAATATAACATGATCGCCACTTTCAAGGAGTGCAAAAAACAAGCCTGATAAAGCAGCTACTCCGCTTGCAAGAACAACACAGTCTTCACCGCCTTCCAGAGAAGCAAGTTTTTCCTGAAGATATTTTTGATTTGACCCACCGTTTCTGGTATAAAGGTTTCCGGAAGCACTTGACCAGTTTACTTCTGTCGGGTCATACGGAAGTTCATAACTGTTAGCCATCGTGATGGGTCTTTTGATTGCACCGGTTTCTTTGTCAACTGCGTTTCCTTTGTGAACAGCTCTTGTTTGAAATCCTAATTTTCTTTCAAATTCCATATCTGACATAATATCACTCCAATATAAAATATATATAACCTATAAAAATGCTATGCTATATATTATAAATACCTGTTGTGTCATTGTCAAGAAAAAGCATCAGCAATAAATACGATGAAAAATAAGCTTTTTATATAGGATTTATTTATAGAAATCTCTGTATGAATACAATTAGACAAAGCAAAGTACAAGTGCTATAATCAAGTCAATCACATCAAAAAGCAAATGTGTTAGTATATAAATTCACGGCAAGATAGACTGTGATAAATGAGGTGTTTATAAATGGAAAAAACAGGCGATATTCGATGTATTTACGAGGGCGTTACAGAAACGGTTATAGGAAATAATGTTTTAAAATGTATAGATAACAGATATATCTCATTAATAAATCAAGCTAAGATGCAGGAGGAAAATGATTTTGATACAGTTATAGACCGATATGGAACCAATTCGTTAAAATATGATTTTGCGGAAGAAAGAGGATATCCGAAAGATGTTCTTCCGCTTTGGGTAGCGGATATGGATTTTATGACTGCAAAACCTGTTGTAGATGTACTTTGCGAAACATCAAAACATGGCATATTCGGTTACAGTAAACCTAAAGATGATTATTACGAGGCAACGATATCGTGGTTTAACAGGAATTTTGATTGGTGTCCGAAAAAAGAATGGCTTGTAAAAACTCCCGGAGTCGTTTTCGCTCTGTCAATGGCAGTAAGAGCATATACCGATATTGGTGATTCGGTTATGATTCAAACACCGGTTTACTACCCGTTTTATTCTGTCATAGAGAATAATCATCGTCATATTGTAAAAAATGAACTGAAGTATACTAATGGGCATTATGAAATAGATTTTGAAGATTTTGAAAACCAAATAAGGGAAAACAATGTTAAAATGTTTATTTTTTGTTCTCCCCATAATCCTACAGGCAGAGTATGGACATTAAGTGAACTGAAAAAGATAAGTCAAATTTGTTTAAAGTACCGGGTTACGATAATATCCGATGAAATACACTGTGATTTTTCATACCCGGGTTATCATCATATGATATTAACAAAAGCCTGCCCTGAGATTGCAGATAATGCAGTTATCTGTACTTCTCCAAGCAAAACGTTCAATATTGCAGGACTGCAAATATCAAACATATGGATAAAAAACAGAGAACTTCGTCAAAAACTTAAACGGGAAATTGTAAGCTGCGGATATACGGAGTTTAATATTTTCGGAATTGCAGCAGCAAAAGCTGCTTATGAAAAAGGCGAAGATTGGCATATTCGGTCATGGAAATATATTCAAGAAAATCTTGATTTTTTACGCAGCTTTATCAAAAGCAAAATTCCTGCAATAAAACTTGTTGAACCGGAAGGAACATATTTTGCGTGGCTGGATTGCAGCGGTCTTGGACTTAATAAAACAGAACTTAATGATCTTATCATAAACAAAGCGGGATTGTGGTTGGATGCAGGACATATTTTCGGGGAAGAAGCAGAAATGTTTCAGCGTGTTGTATTGGCTTGTCCAAGAAAAACTTTGAAAGCTGCTTTGGAAAAGCTTGAATATGCAGTAAAAGCAAATTGATATTATTTGACAGACATTAGCTTAACAAAAGTTAATGTCTGTTTATTATTGAAATAGACAAATGATTTATATATAATAAAACATACAAAATAGATATGTTTAATATGTAAATATATAGAATATTTTAACTCTTACAATTGGATTTTATAAGAATTGCATCATATAAGTTTTATCTATATATTTCTCTAATTTTTTAAGATTGGACAAATGAATGATGTAGCGTTAGAATGAATGATGTCAAAGCAATAAATAAAATTTATAAGAGGGATAGGGAAATGAGAAGTTATAATTTTAAATTAATTGACATCGTTCTGAGTGTCAATCGAATGTGTGTAAAGTGATTCGTTTCATACTATATTATCAAGGAGTAATGACAAATGGCAACAAGTACAATCAATTTAAACACTCCCGAGGTAGCAGTCAGAGAGATACGGCTCGGCTCGATAACGGGATTTCATGGTAATGCTTCAGAACTTGTCGAATGTTCGCAGTGCGGTAAGATAAAGGATAAAAAGCGTTCCTTCAGTCAGTGCCTTGGCTGTTCTACGGCTCAGGCGGCTTGTGTTACCTGTTTGATTCAGGATGCAGCGGTCATCAGTCACGGACCTGTCGGCTGTTCTACCTGTCTGCACGAATTTGCTTTTACATACAGAGTGAATGCCGATTTAAGGGGAGTCAGCCATCCGACACAAAGAAAAGTATATTCCACCAATTTAGAAGAAAAGGATACGATTTATGGCGGAGCTGTCAAACTTGAAAATACAATTCGTGAGGTATACAAAAGAGCCAATCCGAATGTCATTTTCGTGCTTACCACCTGTGCGGCAGGTATTATCGGAGATGATGTTGAAAGCGTGACAAACCGCCTTGAAAAAGAACTGAATATTCCGATAGTGGCGATATTCTGTGAGGGCTTCCGTTCTAAAATATGGACAACAGGCTTTGATGCAGGCTATCACGGCATTGCAAGAAAACTGATAAAGCCTGCCGAGAAAAAACGCAATGTTATCAATGTTGTCAACTTCTGGGGCAGTGATATATTTAATCAATGGTTCAATCGTTTTGGTTATGAAGCAAATTACCTGACACCATATTCCACACTGGATTCACTCCAACATTCGTCTGAGGCTGTCTGTACAGTACAGGCTTGTGCAACGCTTGGTTCCTATCTTGCGTCTTCTTTGGATCAGGTTTACGGAGTACCCGAACTGAAAAACTCACCGCCTTACGGCATTGCTCAGACCGACAGGTGGTTCAGGGAATTGGGGCAAATTCTTCATAAAGAAAAGGAAGTCGAGGAGTTTCTGGAAGAACAGAAAGAAAAATATTTGCCGAAAATAGAAGAACTTCGTAATCAATTAAAAGGAAAAACGGCTTATGTTACGGCGGGTGCATCACACGGTCATTCCTTGCTGGCTATACTGCGTGAACTTGGCATGGAGGCGACCGGAGCGGCAATCTTTCATCACGACCCGATTTATGACAGCAATTCTGCTGATGCGGATACGCTCTCTCATACGGTATCAGATTACGGCGATGTGAAAAATTACACTGTCTGCAATAAGCAGGAATTTGAACTTGTCAATGTCCTTAACAGAACAAGACCGGATATTCTTTTTGCACGTCACGGCGGCATGACCCTTTGGGGTGCCAAATTCGGAATCCCGTCATTGTTGATTGGTGACGAGCATTTCGGTATGGGATATGAGGGTTTAGTCCATTACGGTGAGCAGATTTTAGCGACACTGGAAAACGATGAATTTGTCAAGAATCTTGAAAAACATGCCATCAATCCGTATACAAAATGGTGGCTGGAACAGGAGCCTTATACATTCCTGAAAGGGGGCAAAAAGTAATGGCAGGACTGATAGAACAGGAGCGTTATGCCTGTGCAATAGGTGCCTTACAAACGGTAGTTGCCATTCCGAGAGCAACGCCGATTCTTCATTCGGGTCCGGGCTGCGGAACGATGATAGCGGGATTTTTTGAGCGTTCGACAGGCTATGCGGGCGGCAATACATCCCCGTGTACGAATTTCAGCGAAACAGAGGTTGTTTTCGGCGGAGTCAACAGACTTCGTTCTATTATCGAAAATACCTATAAGGTGCTTGATACGGATTTGCAGGTCGTTGTGACAGGCTGTACGGCAGATATTGTTGGCGATGATGTGGCAAGCGTGACGGATGAATTTTTAGCAGAGGGCAAGCCGATTGTTCATGTGGAAACGGCAGGCTTTAAGTCAAATAATTATGTTTCGCACAGCAATGTAGTCAATGCGATTATCGACCAGTATGTTGACAGATTTATTGCAGATAATCCTGTAAGAAGCGAGAAAAAATTGGTCAATCTTTTTGCCTCCATTCCGTATCAGGATCCATTTTGGAAGGGCAATCTTGTGGAATACAAGAGGCTGTTGGAGGGACTGGGACTGGAAGTCAATATCCTTTTCGGACCGTATTCTGATGGTGTTTCTGAGTGGCAGACCATACCAAAAGCGAATTTTAACATTCTGGTTTCGCCGTGGTACGGAGAAAAAATAACAAAGCATCTTGAAAAGAAATACGGTCAGCCTTATTACCATTTCCGTTATCTTCCTATCGGCGCTAACGAAACGACAAGATTCCTGAAAGGTGTTATTGCATTTGCCAATGAACAGGGTGCGGAGCTTGACGAAGAAAAGGCTCTGCAATTTATCGAGCGTGAAGAACACGCTTATTACGAGGAGATAGACAACCTTGCCACTTTTCTGCTGGAGTTCCGCTATGGATTGCCAAACCATGTTCATATTCTGCATGATGCAGGTTATGTGGTAGGACTGTCCAAATTTTTACTCCACGAAACCGGTATTGTTCCCAAGGAGCAGTTTATTGTGGATAATACGCCGAAAGAATATATTGGGCAGATTGCCGAGGATTTGCAGTCAACCTCAGACAAAAGAGAAATACCTGTCTATTTCGATCCCGATGCGGGAAAGGCACAGGATATCATCAGAAAGACAAACCACAGCGGCAGAGGTCTGATTATCGGCAGTGGTTGGGATAAGGAATTGGCGAAAGAAAAGGAATATGATTTTCTTTCTGCCTCACTTCCCACACCGTACAGACTGGTGCTGACCACGAATTATATCGGCTATACCGGCGGTCTGAGAGTGATCGAGGATATTTACGATACTGTACTTTATACATATAAATAAGGAGCTGAATACCATGTCAAAAGTAGCTATTGCAAGTACAGACGGCACAGCAGTCAATGAACATTTCGGAAGAGCCGCATTTTTCAGAATTTATGAAATCAATGCGGACGGTCATCGCTTTATAGAAATCAGAGATGCCGTTGCTGCCTGTCAGCAAAGAAGGATTCATAATAAAACGAATTTTGACCTTACGCTTGATTTGCTTTCCGACTGTGATGCCATTCTTGTCAGTAAAATCGGAGAGGGTGCGGCAGCTTATATCATCAGCAAGGGAATCCGTGTTTTTGAGGTCAGCGGCAATATTGACGCTGTACTTGACAGGCTCATCATTGATAAGGTATTTGCGGCTTAAGGGAGCGATAAAATGGCTTATAGAGTGGCATTGGCAAGCTCAGACGGAATTGTGGTCAACCGCCATTTCGGAAAGGCGGATACCTTTCTTGTTTTTGAGCAGAAAAACAATGATTTTGAATATATAGAAAAAAGAATGGTAACACCGTGCTGTGTTGGCGGAAATCATGCCGACGGCGGTTTTGATGAAGCGGCAAAAGCCTTGGCGGATTGTTCGGCGGTGGTTGTCGGAAAAATCGGTTCGGGAGCAGCCGATTACCTTAATGCAAGAGGCTTTGAGGTTTATGAAGCACCGTTCCCTGTAAATGCGGTCTTGAAAGAATTAATCAGGGAAAGGGGGATATGATATGGCAATCAGCTATCAGGAATTGACGGATAAACATCCCTGTTATGCACTCGGCAAAAAGGGTACAACAGGCAGGATTCATCTTCCTATCAGTCCGACCTGTAATATCGAATGTCGATTTTGTGACAGACGTATCAATGATTATGAGAAACGTCCGGGTGTTGCATCTACGGTAATCAAACCTACAGAAGCGATTGATGTAATAAGACGTTCGCTGGAGCTTTGTCCGGATATTACGGTGGCCGGTATTGCAGGACCGGGAGATACGCTTGCCTCGGACTATGCGCTTGAAACTTTCCGACTGATTCGTGATGAATTTCCCGACATCATAAAATGTATGAGTACCAACGGGCTGCTTCTGCCCGAAAAGGCAGAGGAAATCATCGAAACAGGCATTGATTCGCTGACAGTTACTGTTAATGCGGTCAATCCCGAAATTGAAGCAAAGCTGAATAACGGGATTCTGTATCACGGCGTACACTACAAAGGTGTGGAAGCGGCAGAGATACTGATTAAAAATCAGTTGGAGGGTATCAGGAAAGTAAGTGCGGCAGGAATTACCGTTAAGGTGAATACGGTGCTTGTGCCGGAGATTAACGATGAACATATTGAGGAGATTGCCATGACAGTCAGTGAAGCGGGTGCTTCTATTTATAATATTATTCCGCTGATTCCCCAAAATGAGCTGAAAGACTGTCGTGCCCCCTCTTGTGCGGAAATAGACGGAGTAAGGGAAAAAGCAAGCAAGTACATTGATGTGTTCCGGCATTGTCAGAGATGCCGTGCCGATGCAATAGGAGTGCCGGGCGAAAAGGATTTCGGCGACCAAATCTATTTGAAGCGTATCAGGCAAAAAGATACATTTTCACACGGCTGATGTCATGCAGTCGTAGGCAAAATAAGGAAAGAGGAGCATGAAAAATGGCAAAGGAATTAAGACAAATAGCGATATACGGTAAAGGCGGTATTGGTAAGTCAACAACGACACAAAATTTGACAGCAGGACTTGCCGAAAGCGGTAAAAAGGTAATGGTAGTAGGCTGTGACCCGAAAGCGGATTCTACAAGACTTCTTCTCGGCGGTCTTGCACAGAGAACTGTTCTTGACACATTACGTGAGGAGGGCGAGGATATTGACCTTGACGCTATTTTGAAAGAGGGTTTCAAAGGCACACGCTGTGTAGAATCGGGCGGACCCGAACCGGGAGTTGGCTGTGCGGGCAGAGGTATCATTACATCAATAGGACTTCTGGAGCGTTTGGGAGCTTATACGGAAGATCTCGATTATGTATTTTATGACGTACTGGGTGATGTTGTCTGCGGCGGTTTTGCAATGCCGATTCGTGAGGGTAAGGCAAAGGAAATCTACATCGTTGCAAGCGGTGAAATGATGGCATTGTATGCGGCAAATAACATTTCCAAGGGTATTGCAAGATACGCACGTCAGGGCGGTGTCAGATTGGGCGGTATTATCTGCAACAGCCGTAAGGTTGACAGAGAATATGAGGTGGTAAAAGCGTTTGCGGAGGAACTCGGCACACAGCTGATTCATTTTGTTCCCCGTGATAATGTGGTGCAGAGAGCGGAAATCCGCAAGAAAACCGTTATTGATTTTGACCCCGAAGCACAGCAGGCGGAGGAATACAGAACACTTGCACGAAATATCGAAAACAATACGAATTTTGTTATCCCAAAGCCGCTGACTCAGGAAAGATTGGAAGAAATTCTGATGGAATACGGAGTAATTGATATCTAATGACAGGAAGTGACAGGTATGTATGTTTATGCGGATAATGCGGCGGCAACAAAATTAAGTGAAAAGGCTAAAACTGCAATGCTGCCTTATTTTGACGAACTGTACGCTAATCCGTCAGCGATACATTCGGCAGGTCAAAAAATAAAAGACGATATCAATCACTCACGTGAGACGGTTGCCGCCGCAATAGGAGCAGAGCAGGCAGGAGAAATAACCTTTACATCTGGTGGAACGGAATCGGATAATCAGGCAATTATGTCAGCGGCGGCTCTTGGTGCGGAAAAGGGGAAAAAGCATATTGTTTCAACGGATTTTGAGCATCATGCCGTACTGCATACGCTGAACAAACTGAAAAAGCAGGGTTTTGAAATTACGCTTGCCAGGCCTGACCGAAACGGTATTGTATCGGCAGAAACCATAGCTGCACTCATTCGGGATGATACTGCTTTGGTAAGTGTCATGTATGCCAATAATGAAATCGGCACTATTCAGCCTATCGGGGAAATCGGAGCAATATGCCGTGAAAGGGGCGTGCTGTTTCATACGGACGCAGTTCAGGCGGCAGGACATATTTCGATTGATGTGAAAAGAGATAATGTTGATTTGCTTTCTTTATCCGGACATAAATTCCACGGACCGAAAGGTGCGGGAGTATTATATGCAAGAAAAGGTATCGCACTCAGCCGATTGATGGAGGGAGGCGGACAGGAAAAAAGCCGCCGTCCCGGAACGGAAAATGTTCCTGCTATTATCGGTCTTGCCGCAGCACTGGAAGAGTCGGTCAGCAATATGGAGAGGGAATCGGAATATCTGACAACTCTGCGTAACAGAATCATTGCGGGACTTACCAAAATAGAGGGTTCTGTGATGAATGGCAGTGAAAAGCAGCGGCTTCCGGGAAATATCAATATCAGCTTTGAGGGAACCGACGGAGAAAGTCTTGTCTTACTTTTGTATCATATCGGAATTACCGTTTCCAATGGTTCTGCGTGTACTTCTGTTTCAACTCAGCCGAGCCATGTTTTGAGAAGTATCGGTGTACCCAAGGAATATATCAGGGGAACGCTCAGAATTACTTTAAGTCGGTATAATACGGCAGAACAAGCGGATTATATAGTGGAGTCTGTTACAAAAATAGTTCATTATCTCCGTTCATTTTCTCCCACATGGAAAGAAAAAATATTGGAGGATAAGGAACGTGCTGTATAATCATACAATAACAGATCACTTTCTGCATCCTCAAAATATCGGAGCATTAAATGATGCTGACGGCATCGGAGAAGTAGGAAGTATATCCTGCGGCGAGGTGGTCCGGATTTTTATAAAGATAAATGATGGGGTCATTATCAAAACAGGTTTCGAGGTTTTTGGCGGAGCGGCAGCGATAGCAGGTGCATCTGTTTTAACGGAACTTGTAAAAGGTAAAACCACTGATGAAGCATTACATCTTGCAGACAGCGGTAAACTTGATACATTGTTGGACGGTTTACCGCCCTCAAGGCTGAAAAGTGCTGTCTTTGTATGTGAAGCATTACAGGCAGCTATCAAAAATTATTACGATAATAATGGTATCGTATATGACCTGTTTGAATTTGCACTCGGCTGTAGTATGTGTGACGGGTGCGGAGATGAATTTGTTTGATTGAAAGGAACTATACTATGATGTGTTATATGTGTATTGGAAAATTGAAAATACATCTGTCTTATATCCTCAATTTGTTGATAACGGATCATCGTAGTTGGTTCAATGATTCAAAGTATTAAGGTGTTTTTGGGGCAGATATGTTACGCATATTTGCTCCTTTTTTATGAATTAACGGAGGTAATGATTGTGACTTTACAGCAGATACATTATGCGATTGTTGTTGCCGAATCGGGCTCTATGAACAAAGCGGCTGAAATGCTTTATATCACCCAGCCATCTTTGACAAGCTCTGTTAAGGCTTTGGAAAACGAAATCGGGATCAATATATTTTTCAGAACCGGAAAAGGTGTTACTTTGACAGCAGAGGGGGTTGATTTTCTGCGATACGCACGACAGGTGTATCAGCAGTATGAAATACTTGAAATTAAGTACAGCGATAAAGCGAATATCAAAAGAAAATTCGGTGTATCGACTCAGCATTATTCCTTTGCTGTTCAGGCATTTGTTGAAACGGTGAAGCAATTTGATACACATAAATATGAGTTTGCACTCAGAGAAACGAAAACATTAGAGGTAATCAATGATGTAGGAATGTTGAAAAGTGAAATAGGAATTTTATATCTCAGCGAATATAACAGCAGAATTATCAAAAAGCTGCTGAGGGATAATTCACTAATATTTCATAAGCTGATTGACTGCAATGCGTATGTTTATCTTCACAAAAACCATCCTCTTGCAAAAGAAAGTGCAATCGGTCTTGAACAGCTTGCGGATTATTCCTGCCTGTCATTTGAACAGGGGGATAAAAGCTCTTTTTATCTTTCGGAGGAGATACTCAGCGATATAGAATATCCGCAGACGATAAAGACAAATGACCGTGCTACTATGCTCAATCTGATGAAAGGGCTTAACGGTTATACACTTTGTTCGGGTATTATCAGTGAGGATCTCAATAGTTCCGACTATGTAACTGTTCCTTTCCGTGAAGATGAGGAACACAGAAATACCATAATGACAATAGGCTATATCATCAAAGACGGGGCAGTTCCTTCTCCTATTGCAGAGGTGTATATAGAGCAATTAAAGATGTATCTTGGCATATAGTTATTACTTTTGACTATGGATCGGTATAAAATATCCGTAATTGCCTTTCTCATAAAAAGGGATTATAATAAACACAACAAATTCCTCATGACTTCCGTCATTGAGTTGATATAGATACTCGCACAAAGAAAGCAGTGATGTTATATGATGTGTCATGTCTGTACAATGAGGCTGGGCAATAAGCAGCAGAAAAAGTGAAACATAAAGGAGCATTAAAATTTGAGGTTGTATGAGTAATTATGTTGAAATCGAAAGTCTTCATAAATCTTTTCAGGTTCACGGCGAAACGCTGGAGGTGCTGAAGGGAGTGAATCTTTCGATTAAAAAAGGAGAAATATTCGGTGTTATCGGTTTCAGCGGTGCAGGCAAATCCACTTTGGCACGCTGTATCAATCGGTTGGAAACACCCGACAGCGGCAGGATAACGGTAGGCGATACTGATATACTCAGTCTTTCCAAAAAGGAATTGTTACAGGCAAGAAAAAAGATCGGAGTTGTTTTTCAGACTTTTAATCTTTTTGAAGCAAAAACCGTTTATCACAATATTGCCTATCCGCTGAAAATCAGCGGTGTCAAAAAAGGAGAGATTGATAAACGAGTTCGTGAAACCGCTGAATTGGTTGGGCTTACGGAAAAGCTGAATGCCTATCCCGGAGGACTTTCAGGAGGACAGAAACAGCGTGTGGGCATTGCAAGAGCACTCATCAATGAGCCTGATCTTCTTATCAGTGATGAAGCGACTTCTGCCCTTGATCCGCAGACTACCTTGCAGATTTTGGATCTGCTGAAAGAAATCAACAGACAAAAGGGAATTACTATTATTATGATCACTCACGAACTGGATGCTATCCGATATTCCTGTCAGAAAATGGCTGTGCTTCAGGATGGACTTATCATAGAATCCGGAGAAGTAGCTGAGATATTCCGAAATCCGCACAGTCATACAGGAAAGCTGTTTGCAAAAGTTTTCTTTGAACTGCAGCAGCCCGACTTAAACGATGGCGACGGAATATAAGGGAGTGTGATGATCGTATGAGTTTATTGAACTATTCTTTTTGGGAGGTTTTTCTTAGTTCGTTTTCGCCGGAAATATGGCGGGATATATTGCCGTCTGTTAAAGACACACTCTATATGGCTGCATTATCGTCGCTGATTATGCTGATAGGCGGTATCGCCTTGGGAATCGTGCTTACGGCGTTAAGTCCCGATGGTCTTGTACCATTAAGAATACCCTATACAGTTTCCGGCTGGTTTATCAATGTTTTGCGTTCGCTGCCGGAAATGATTATGATAATACTGATGATACCTGTTGCGAGACTGATTTTTGGTCAGTCATACGGTACAAATTCCTGCATTATTGCTATTTCGGCAAGCTGCATACCGATGTATGCCCGGATTGTAGAAAGCAGTCTGCTTGAAATATCAAAAGGAAAAATAGACGCTGCCAAATCGATAGGCAGTACCAATCTTCAAATTATTTTCCGCATTATCATTCCCGAAACATTGCCATCACTGATAAGAGGCTTTACTACAGCGGTTATAACGGTTATATCCATGACAGCACTTGCAGGCAACTTCGGTGCAGGCGGTATCGGTGACATCGCCGTTCGCTACGGTTATCAGCGTTTTCAGCACGATAAGCTGTTCGCCTGCATTTACATATTGATTGTTATTGTAATGACGGTTCAGGGAGTGGGAAATTTGATATCCAAAAGACTTCTGAAAAAAAGAGGTCTGGTATAAATCAATTCAAAGGAGTAATGAAAAATGAAAAAGGCTACATATTCAAAAACATTAAGATTTTGGTCGCTGCTTTTTGCGGCATCACTTGCAGTCGCTTCACTGGCAGGCTGCGGCAATGCAGCCAACGACAGCAGTAATACCAATTCCGGCAGTACATCTACTGTATCGACTGCCGATAATGATAAGTCATCAGACGATTCATCAAAATCCGACAGCGGCTCGGAAGAAACTACAGAAACGGTTACTATCAAAGGAATTACCGATCTGACGCCTCATTCGGAACTGATCAATTATGTAATTCCTAAGCTGAAAGAACAGGGGGTTAATGTAGAACTGGTTTCTACTGCGGCAGATGCAACCACCAATGAAAAGCTTGCAAACGGGGAGATAGACTTCAATTTCTTCCAGCACCTTCCGTACCTGAATTCCGAAAACGAAATTAACGGTTGGGATCTTGTCAGTGCGGGCGATATCCATGTTGAGCCGATTACCGCTTATTCCGATAAATACCAAACCGTTGATGAAATCCCCGATGGTGCGGTAGTAGCAATTCCAAACGACGGAACCAACGAATACAGGGCACTCAAAATCCTGGAGGAAAACGGGTTTATCGAGTTGGATTCCAGTGTGCAGGATACGCTCAGTGCAGATACCAACAGTATTACCAACTATATCAAGAATATCACCATTATTGAACAGGATTCAGCACAGATTATTCCTACCAAAGAGGATTACGACTTCTTTATTACCAACACCAATAAGGCACTGGAAGCAAAAATTACTTCCAATAAGCTGTTCAGCGAGGGTGCAAAGGATAATCCGTATGCCAATATTATCGCTGTGAGAAAAGAGGATAAGGACAACGAAGCGATAAGGAAGCTTGTTGCGGCATTACAGTCAGAAGATACAAGAAAATATATTGAGGAAACCTATAACGGTGCTGTGATTCCGGTTGAATTAGATTAAAAGGATATATTTTGTATGCTCCTTATTAAGTTTGCGGGGAGTTACTCTTCTCCCCGTAAACCGACAGGTCGATATAGTTTAAGGAAAACGTTCGTTTCATAAACAGAAAGTTGCAGGTGGAAATCCTGCTATCGGCACAACAAATGACTCTCCCCCATAAAAGTATGCGTTCGTATATCTTGCGGACGCATATTTTATTGGTGTACAATAACATTGAGGTGATAGAACAATGAATGAAATAACCATCAGAAAGGTTGTGCCTGATGATGCACAGGAACTTTTGGGAATCTATGAATATTATGTGCTGAATACAGCGATAACATTTGAATATGACGTTCCGACCGTGCAGGAATTTCGCAGAAG
The DNA here is from genome assembly GCA_902802985.1 of uncultured Ruminococcus sp. Classification (GTDB taxonomy): domain Bacteria; phylum Bacillota; class Clostridia; order Oscillospirales; family Acutalibacteraceae; genus UBA1213. Next base: position 13,828 of record CADCOE010000048.1, on the reverse strand, counting down.
AATAGAGAATACACTTCAAAAATATCCGTATATTGCGGCTGTAAGGGACGGAAAAATTGTAGGATACGCTTATGCAGGTGCATTTGTCGGCAGAAAAGCATATGATTGGTCTGCCGAGATGACGGTTTATGTTGACCATTATACCCGAAAGAGCGGTATTGGCGGTTTGCTGTACCGTGAGCTTGAAAGAATTTTGAAGAATATGGGTATTCTCAATCTGTATGCTTGTATTGGCTATCCGCAGACTGATGACGAATATCTGACCAAAAACAGCGTACAATTTCACGAACATCTTGGTTTTGAAACGGTCGGAAGATTTACTAAGTGCGGCTATAAATTCGGAAGGTGGTACGATATGGTTTGGATGGAAAAAATCATAGGGGAGCATAAAAGCAATATATCAGATGTCAAAAAAAATTAAATATATATGATAAAAATCATCAATCATTTTATTATTAAAAATAATTTTTGTCCGATAATTTTATATAGTTATTATGCACACCTTATAACTGTACATTATAAAATCAAAAAAATTGACCATTTACGAATGGACAGTTTTTTGTTATAATCATAGTAAACCTATTAAATTTATAAGAAAAGGATGATTTGTATGTCAGAAAGTAGATACGATCTTAACAAAAATCTTGCACAAATGCTCAAAGGTGGGGTAATTATGGATGTTACTACCCCCGAACAGGCTAAGATAGCTGAGGCAGCAGGAGCGTGTGCAGTAATGGCTCTTGAAAGAATACCTGCTGATATTCGTGCGGCAGGCGGTGTTTCAAGAATGAGTGATCCGAAAATGATAAAGGGAATACAGAATGCAGTTTCTATACCCGTAATGGCTAAAGCAAGAATAGGTCATTTTGTTGAGGCACAGATACTTGAGGCACTGGAAATAGACTACATAGATGAAAGCGAAGTGCTGTCTCCGGCAGATGATACATATCATATTGACAAGACTAAGTTTAAAGTTCCTTTTGTGTGCGGTGCAAGAAATCTTAGTGAGGCACTCAGAAGAATAGCCGAAGGAGCCTCTATGATACGCACCAAAGGCGAAGCAGGAACGGGAGATGTTGTTCAAGCTGTAAGACATATGAGAGCTATTCAGCAGGGAATCAGGGAAATTGTATCTTTGAGAGATGATGAACTTTATAACAAGGCAAAAGAACTTGCTGTACCGTATGATTTGGTACAGTATGTGCATAACAGCGGAAAACTGCCGGTTGTTAATTTTTCAGCAGGTGGAGTTGCAACTCCTGCCGATGCGGCGTTGATGATGCAACTTGGTGCAGAAGGAGTATTCGTAGGTTCGGGAATTTTTAAATCGGGAAATCCTGAAAAAAGAGCAAAAGCGATTGTTAAAGCTGTTACCAATTATAATGACCCAAAAGTGCTTGCAGAACTTTCAGAAGACTTGGGTGAGGCAATGGTAGGTATCAATGCTGATGAAATAGAAATACTTTTGGCAGAGCGTGGTGTTTGAGATGAAAATAGCAATAACAGCTCTTCAAGGGGCGTTTCTTGAACACGAAAGAATATTGGAAGAGCTTGGTGTTGAATATTTTGAAATAAGAAAAAAAGAGGATGCAAAAAAAGAATTTGACGGGCTTATACTTCCCGGAGGGGAAAGTACAACTATAGGCAAGCTATTGTATGAGCTGGATTTATTTCATATTCTAAAAAGCAAAATAGAAAGCGGTCTGCCCGTTTTCGGTACATGTGCAGGCTTAATACTTCTTGCAAAGGATATTTCAAATGATGATAAGCGTTATTTCAGCACTATGAATATAACGGTCAAACGTAATGCCTACGGCAGACAACTTGGAAGTTTTGAAACAACAGGCAGTTTTGGCAGTCTGGAATCCGTTCCTATGGTCTTTATAAGAGCACCTTATATCGAAAAAACAGGAGATGATGTGGAAGTTCTATCTGTTGTTGACGGAAACATTGTTGCTGCGAAACAGAATAACCAGCTTGTTACGGCATTTCATCCGGAGCTGGTAAAAAATTTTGTAGATATACATAAATACTTTATTGATGAAATTATTACTAAAAGATAATTGACATTTGGTTCGAGAATAGTATCAATCACTTCTGTCTTGATAAACCAATATATCTGTAGTAAAGTGTTGTTTTGTGAATTTGAATAATGTAGAGAAGAAAATGGAAATTGTAGAGGCAAACAAAAAAGATTTAATTTATTTTATATATTGTTATAAATAAAATCAATTAGACATATTTTTTATGTAGTGCTATAATACATATAGATAAAGTATGTTTTATCTGATTTGTTATTTTGAAAAACGGAGGAAAAAGTATGAATTATTTACAGCTTTATAAAAACGATACCGAATTTTCAAATAGATCCGTTCAGTGCTGTCCCGCTTGCTGTTGTTTTGGCAAAGGCGGTATTTTGGTGCTGTTCAAATAACAAATGCAATTTGATAAGTATTACAGAACGCCGTCTTATTGATACACAAGATTGTGTAGGATAAGGCGGTGTTTTTATGTTCAAAAAAATTTCAGAGGTAATGATTATGGGCTACAAACACATTGAATCTGCATTGATTCACGGAGGAATTTACGGAGATAAACAGACAGGGGCAGTAAATGTTCCGATTTATCAAACATCAACTTATGAACAAAGCGGATTAGGGCAAAATACGGGCTGGGAATATTCACGCACAGGGAATCCTACAAGAGCTTCTTTGGAGGCATTGATTGCCGAGTTGGAGGGCGGCAAGGCGGGTTTTGCGTTCGGTTCGGGAATGGCGGCAATTACTGCTGTTTTGAGTTTGTTTCAATCAGGCGATAAGATTATCATTTCAAGCAATGTTTATGGCGGTACATTTAGAGTATTGGATAAAATATTCAGCAGCTTTGATATTACCTATTCCATTGAGGATACTACCAATATTGAAACATTGGGCAACAAAATCACTCCTGATGTAAAAGCAATCCTTGTAGAAAGTCCTGCCAATCCCCTGCTGACTGTAACAGACCTGAGAGCTGTTGCAGAGCTTGCAAAGAAACATCATATTTTATCAATCGTTGACAATACCTTTATGACACCCTATCTTCAAAGACCGATAGAGTTTGGCATTGATATTGTTGTCCATAGTGCAACGAAGTATCTCGGAGGACACAGTGATGTTGTTTCGGGATTGGTGGTTGTAAATGATGAAAAACTTGCCGAAAGACTTGCCTTTATTCAAAATTCCACAGGCGGCGTATTGGGACCTTTTGATTCGTTTTTGTTGATACGCAGTATAAAAACTCTGAGTGTCAGAATGGACCGTCACGTTAAGAATGCCGAAAAAATTGCTGTTTATCTGCAAAATCATGAGGCAGTGAAAAATGTATATTATCCCGGACTGGCAACCGCACAGGGTTATGACATCAATAAAAGGCAGGCTAAAAATGGCGGTGCGATGATCTCATTTGAGCTTTATGAAAATTACGACATTAAACGGTTCTTTTCATCGGTAAAGTTGATTGCTCTTGCGGAAAGTCTGGGCGGAGTGGAATCCCTTGTCTGCCACCCTGCAAGTATGACCCACGCTTCTATTCCATATGAAATTCGACAGAAAGTGGGTATCACGGAGGGACTGATTCGTCTTTCGGTAGGCATCGAAAATGTAGAGGATATTATCGCCGATCTGGAACAGGCAATCAAAGAAAGTGTGAAATGAAATGGACTACTACAATTCTATGCAGGAGCTAATAGGTGAAACACCTCTTGTTAAACTGAACGGCTTTCATTTACCGAATAATGTCAATCTGTTTGCAAAGCTGGAGCTTTATAATCCTTCGGGAAGCGTTAAGGACAGAGTGGGAAAATATATGCTTAAAGCAGCCGAAAGGGAAGGAATATTAAACCCCGGAGGTACTATTGTTGAAGCCACCGCAGGAAATACGGGTCTTGGCATAGCATTTGCGGCACTGGGAAAAGGCTATCGAATTATCTTTGTAATACCGACAAAGTTTTCGGAAGAAAAGCAAACGCTTATCCGGGCATTGGGAGCAGAGATCATCAATACGCCACGAGAGGGCGGTATGCTTGCGGCAGAGAAAAAAGCGGAAGAAATTCTTGCCTCTATTCCGGGGGCAATCTCTCTGAAACAGTTCAGAAACCCCAACAATCCTTTGGCACATTATGAAACAACGGGGGCGGAAATCGAACGTGACCTTAACGGAAATATTGACTATCTTGTGGCAGGTGCAGGCAGCGGAGGTACATTCTCAGGGATTGTTCGTTATTTGAAAGAGAAGAATCCGAATGTTGTCGGTGTGCTTGCCGACCCTATCGGTTCTACGATAGGCGGCGGTGAACACGGGGATTATAGCATAGAGGGTATCGGTAATGATTTTATTGCCGATACTATGGATATGGCACTGGTTGACAGAGTGATCAAAGTGAATGACAATGAGGCATTTGAAAATGCAAGACTTCTGGCAAAAAATGAAGGTATCTTTGCAGGTTCCTCATCGGGGGCGGCTATGGCTGCTGCATTGAAATTGATCCATTCGGGTGCAGTGGGCAATATTGTAGTTGTTTTTCCGGACAGAGGCGACAGATATTTCAGTCAGGGACTTTATATTTGAAATGTCGGGCAGTATCGTTTTGGGTACTGACTTATGTTTTTTCTATAGTTTTTAATAATAAATCGGAATTGGACAGTGCTTTTCAGGCTTGATATAATTAGCTTATCATTTTATCAGGAGGAATAAAAATGAGTAGTACAGTAATAGGAAAAAATAAAACAAAAATCAGAAAGTATTTTTTGGGGGCAGCTTTTTTGCTGATAGGACTGTTGATAGCGATAGGACCTCAAACGATATTTGCAGTGTGTCCGAAAGACCCTGATTCAATGGCAATGGCTTGTTATTATACAGCAAGAATTTCTGTTGGTATTGGTACTGTGATAGCAGCGCTCGGGTTGATTCAGCTTGTCATCAGAAATAATGGCTTTGGTTCGGGAATCAGTACAGCAGAATTATTGTTGGGAATATTGATTCTGCTTGTACCAACAATTTTGGTGGGAGTATGCAAGGGTGAACATATGCACTGCCACAGTGTTACACTTCCGGCACTTATCATTCTCGGAGTTTTGTTAATCGTTTTGTCTGTGACCGACATAGTGATTGGGTTTGTTGGCAGAAACAAGAGGAATACCCATGAAAAATGATATATCATTGACAAAACTTTCATTTATCAACATCAAGAAGCACTCGTTTCGTTCATTAGGACTGATAACAATGACAGCGATTCTGTCTTTGTTTCTGTTTGGAGGAAGTGTCTTGCTGCTAAGTCTGGATAAAGGTTTGGAAAGTATGAGTACACGTCTTGGAGCAGATATAATGGTTGTTCCAATAGGCTATGATAAGGAAGCAGAGGGAGTTTTGCTGAGAGGTGAACCGAGTTATTTCTATTTTGATAAGTCTGTAGAAACAAAACTTGCCAAAGTGGACGGAGTTGATAAGGTTACATCGCAGTTCTTTTTGACATCAAGTAATCAGGACTGCTGTTCGGTTCCTGTACAGTTTATAGGATTTGATCCTAATACGGATTTTGTGGTTCAGCCGTGGATCAGAGAAAATTACAGCGGTCGCATTACAGAAAACTCTATTATTATCGGAAATGATATTCTCTATGATGAATCCGGCATTATGAAGTTTTTTGATAAGGAGTATGAAGTTGCCGCTGTTCTTGATGAAACGGGTACAGGCTTTGATACAGATGTCTATGCAGATATTGTTACTGTAAAAAGTCTGTTTGAGGCGGCAAAAGAAAAAGGATTCGGTTTTACAGATGATATTGATTTTGAAAATTCCATATCTTCTGTTCTGATAAAAATAAGTGACGGATACGATATTGATACAGTGGTTCATAATATTCGTATGAATATCGACGGAGTTCAGATTATCAAGGGGCAAACAATGACCGCAGAGATAGCCGATAATTTAAACGGATTCCGAATATTTCTGCTTGTACTGCTTTTGCTCACAGGCATCTTTTCAATCGTTGTTCTGATACTGACATTTTCACTTTCAGTCAACGAACGGCGGCGTGAATTTGGAATACTTCGTTCAATAGGGTCCACAAGAGGAATGGTGGTATCTGTTGTCATCAAAGAAGCGGTCATAATAGGGATTTCGGGTGGAATCATCGGTATTGTTTTCTCGTCGCTTATTTTGTTTCCATTTAATACCTATATCGGGGATTCCGTTAAACTTCCTTATCTGCTGCCGAACAGTTGGGTAATCATTGTAGTGATCATATTGACACTGATTTTATCGGCAGTGATACCGCCGATCATTGCCTCGTGTTTTGCAGTAAAAATAAGCCGATCTGAAATATATCTTACGATGAGGGATAATGACTGATGTTGATAGAAGTAAATCATTTGACAAGAGAATACCGCAGGGGAAAAAACAATGTTCAAGCGGTGGATAATATCCATTTTACGGCAGATAAAGGGGATTTTGTGATTATAAAAGGTGAATCGGGAAGCGGCAAAAGTACATTTTTGAGTATGCTGGCAGGACTTTTGCATCCCACGTCGGGAAGTGTTTTTATCATCGGAAAAAATATTTATGAGCTTAGTGATAAGGAACTTTCTTGTTTCCGAAACAGCCATATAGGATATATTCCTCAAGGACATGAGCTTTTAAGTGAACTTACTGTATATGAAAATGTGGTACTTCCTCAAAGATTGTACAGAAAGACCTACTCCGACATCAATGACAATGCGGACAAACTTCTTAAAAAGCTAAAAATAGGAGAATTAAGAAACAGTTATCCGTGCGAGCTTTCCGGCGGAGAAAGAAAACGTGCCGCTATCGCAAGAGCAATAGTCAATTATCCGGATGTTATCCTTGCCGATGAACCCACGAACGATTTGGACGGAAACAATACTGCAATTGTTTTAGAGGCATTTTCGGAAATAGCGAAAAGCGGAACTGTCGTTATTATGATAACTCATGATGATCATATATCTTCATACGGAAGCAGAATTATGACAATGGAAAACGGCAAATTGGTATGAATGACAGGATACTTCTGTTTTAAGGGAGTATCCTGTTTTGCTATTAAAAAAAGTTATATATATGTCTAAATTTTTGGGATTGGACGGTACAAATCCAGAGTGATAAAATAAATATATCGCAAGAACGGGAGGAAGCATTCAATGAAAAATTGTTCTTTACAGAATCTTTTTGCTTTTGTGCTGAGTATCAATCGAATGTACTAATCAATTTCGCATATTAAGAACATGATATTTTCAAGGAGAAATGAAAGATGAAAAAGGCAGCAATCAAATCAATAATAGGTATCATTCTTGCGGGTTCTATGATTTTGCTTACGGCAGCCTGTAGTGCGAAACCGGAATCGGACAGTGATTCCAAAAACAGTACAGCTTCGCAAGGAGATGTATCTGCTTCTCAAACGGATTATAAGCATGGTAAGATACAGATTCCGGGCAAAGATGGTGCGCTTTGCGGAGCACCGATATATATTGCCTATGATAAGGGCTTTTTCGCTGAAGAAGGTTTCGATGTAGAGCTTATCTCGGCAGATGCCGAAACAAGAAAGATAGGTCTGAATAATGGTACGATCCCAATCGTAAACGGCGATTTCCAGTTCTTTCCGTCCGTGGAGGAGGGAGTCAATGTAAGCGTTGTTGATGGACTGCATAACGGTTGTATTAAGTTCCTTGTAAGGAATGACTCCGATATTAAGGAAGCAAAGGATCTGAAAGGAAAGAAAATAGGTGTTGATGAAATTGGCGGAACACCTCATCAGGTTGCAAGTGTATGGGTAGAAAATGCCGGAATTTCAGCACTTCCCGATAAGCATGAAGTGGAATTTGTTCCGTATTCCGATGGAAATCTTGAATTGGAAGCCCTTCAGAAAGGCGATATTGATGTTGCGGCTCTTTGGGATCCTTTTGGAAGCGTAGCAGAAAAAGAGGGCAAAGCAAAGATTATCTTTGACCTTTCGACAGACGAAGTTTTTGCAGGCAAATACTGTTGTTTCCTGTATGCTTCCAACAAAGTTCTTGAAGAAAATCCGGATGAGGTAGCAGCGCTTCTCAGGGCATATCGAAAGGCACAGGATTGGATATCAAAGAATCCCGAAGAAGCAGTAGATATTATCATCAACGGCAAATATTCCGAAATTGAGGACAGGGAGCTTGCCATAGAGCTGGTAAAGAGTTATGAGTATCCAAGTGCTGAGGATCGTGCCAACGGCAAACAAAAGGTTGACGAAGATGTTAAATATTTTGCACAGGCACTTCATGATATAGGTTATCTGAAGTCCGATGCACAGGAATTTACCGATAAAATCTACAAAGAGGTAGATGTAAACAGCTAAGGCAGGGTGAGTATATTGAGTGAAGCTGAAAAAACAAAAGATGACAAGCCTATTAAAAAGAAAGGCAATCTAAAATTTATACTTACCATTATCTTTACAATATCAGGATTTGCAGCAGCAATCACTGCCAATCTGTTGATACCGCAGGTATCCGAAAAGGTAAAAATGGAGGTATATCAGTTCGGTCCGATAGATGCTACCATGAATAATGCATATACATGGGTTTTGGATACACTTATCGTTCTTTATACGGTAATTGGTGTCTTTTCATACTTCAAAAAGGAAAGAAGAAAAAAATACCGCAGCCGTGCTCCGTTCCGATTTGCAGTAGGTATTGCTTTGGCACTGTGGGATTTTTTAGGAACAAAGATTCAGGTACTGCCGCAGCCTTTTTTTCCGGGACCTGCCGGTATTATTGAAGCGTTCCTGATAGAGGGAGATTATATCATTCAAAATACATTGTATTCATTAAGACTTTTTAGTGTTGGCTTCCTGCTTGGTATTATTGTTGGAGTGGGAACAGGAATACTGATAGGCTGGTTTCCAAAGGTTTATTATTGGGTTTCACCTGTATTGAGTATTACAGGGGTGATTCCTGCTGTAGCGTGGATGCCGTTTGCATTGACACTGTTTCCAACACCGTTTTCCGCCGCAGCATTTCTGATCGTTATATGTACATGGTTTCCTGTGGCTTCGCTTACTGCTTCAGGAATCAAAAGTACACCGAAAGCCAAATTTGAAGCGGCAAGAACGCTTGGCGGTAAAACGCCATATCTTGTTTTTCATGTTGCAATACCCCATGCGATGCCGCAGATCTTTACAGGTATCGAAACAGCCAACGCATTTTCGTTTACAACACTGGTTATGGCAGAGATGATGGGACAGCCGGGCGGACTTGGATACTATATCAATGCTGCTAAGGTATGGAGTGCTTATTATAAAGTGTTTGCCGCTATTGTGGTGATGGCTGTATTGTTCAGCTTGATTACATGGCTTGTGGGATTGATAAAATCAAGAGTTCTCAGATGGCAAAGGGGGCTTTTGAAATGAGTGATACAATACTTGAAATCAAAAATATCAACCGTACCTATCGAGATGAAGATAATATGGTGGAAGCTCTCAAGGATATTAATTTCAGTATCAAGGAAGGTGAGTTTGTTTCGATTATAGGTTCTTCCGGCTGTGGAAAAACAACACTGCTTCGTTTGATTGCAGGACTTGATAAATCACAATCAGGAGAGATACTCCTGCACGGTAAAAAAATAACCGAGCCTGATCCCCAAAGGGGATATGTGTTTCAGCAAGGAAGTCTTTTTGAATGGCTGACAGTTGAAAATAATATCGCTGCCGGACTCAGAGCAAGACATATTTACAAAGAAAACAGGCATAAGGTATCGGAATATATATCGCTTATCGGACTAAACGGTTTTGAAAAGGCTTATCCTCACCAAATCAGCGGAGGTATGGCACAGAGAGTTGCAATAGCCAGAGCGTTGATAAACGACCCTGAGATTTTGCTTCTTGATGAACCGATGGGTGCTTTGGATTCATTTACAAGGGCGGATATTCAGGATAAATTGCTTGAAATACGAAAAATGAATCATGCTACTATGATACTTGTGACACACGATATTGATGAAGCATTATATCTTTCGGACAGGATAGTGATAATGACACCACGTCCGGGAAAAATCAGCGAGGTGGTGGATGTTAATATTCCGCATCCCCGACACAGAGGCGGAACAGAGTTCCTTGCAGAAAGAAGAAAGCTGCTGGAGCGTTTTCATCTTGCTGCGGCACAGCCACAGCCTGAATATAATATATAAATTTTTAGGAGGTAATGATTGATGTCATATCAATTTGATACAGTAAAAGTAAGCGGAGGATACCACTCCCGTGAACACAACAACTCCGTTGGAATCCCGATTTATGCAACAGCGGCATTTGATTTTGACGGATTTGACCATTTTAACAGCATAAGAGCAGGTGAACAGTTAGGCTATTTATATTCCCGTGTAGGAAATCCAACGGTTGCAGCATTGGAAGCGAGAGTGGCACAGCTTGACGGCGGTACAGCAGCACTTGCGTTTGCATCGGGAATGGCGGCTTTAAGCAATACGCTCCTTGCTGTTACGGGAGGAAAAGGAAGAATACTTTCAACAAAGCAGATATATGGCGGTACATTTGACCTTGAAAACGATGTTTTTCCGTCAATAGGAATTGAGTTCGATTTGGTTGACCACGACAGCAGTATTGAGGAATGGGAGGCACAAATCAAAGAAGATACCAAAGCTGTATTTGTTGAAACAATCTCCAATCCGTCAGCAAGACTTCTTGATATTGAAGCACTTGCGGATCTTGCACACCGTCATAACATTCCGCTGATTGTTGACAATACCTTTGCAACGCCGTATTTGTTCAGACCAATCGAGCACGGAGCTGATATTGTGATTTATTCTGCCACAAAGGCACTCAACGGTCACGGTAACGCTATTGGCGGTATAGTTGTAGAGGGTAAGCCTTTTAAATGGGCAGAAGCAAAATTTCCACAACTGTATAAAAAACATTGGGTGGCAAGAGATCTTGACGATAACCCAAGAAGTTTTATCGAAGCATTTCCGCAGTTTCCGTTCACAGCCTTTCTCAGAACGAAATATCTTGCTTATTTCGGAGCTTCACTAAGCCCTTATGACGCACAGCTGATATTGATAGGAATTGAAACACTTTCCGAAAGAGTGTCAAAACAGGTGGCCAACACAAGAAAAGTGGTAGAATACCTTGCGGGAAAATCTGATATTGTTTCGTGGATAAGCTATCCGGAGTATGAAAACAGTAAATACAAAACACTTGCTGATCAGTATTTCCCGAATGGTGCAGGGACAGTATTTACTTTCGGATTTAAGGGAAATGACGAGCAGGTAAACAAGCTGATCGATTCCATTCAGCTTTTCCGTTATCAGGCGAATGTGGGAGATGCAAGGTCCCTTCTTATCAATTCACCTAAAACAACTCACGGAGAACTGACACCTGATGAACTGACTGCTGCACAAATTAAACCGGAAACAATAAGACTTTCAATCGGTCTTGAAGATGCAGGCGATTTGATTGCTGACCTTGAACAGGCTTTTGCCAAGGCATTTGAAAATTAAAACATAAAATCTGCCCGTTCCGATGATGATCGGTTCGGGCAGTATTCGATAACGAAGGAGAATACGATAATGGCAAGTTTTGATACACTCAGAATACGGGCAGGATATAACAGCCGAGAGCATAATTATTCCGTCAATGTTCCTATCTATCAAACAGCGGCGTTTGATCTTGGCAGTATTGACAGAGCCGACAGACTTTGGACATTTGAAGAAGAAAATGCGATATATACTCGTATAGGCAACCCTACGGTAACGGTTCTGGAAGAAAGAATTAAAGCATTAAGCGGAGCATATGGGGCACTTGCGTTGTCATCGGGAATGGCTGCCATATCCTATACAATACTTGCACTGACAGAATACGGGGGAAATATTATTGCACCTAATTCACTTTACGGAGGGACAGAGGATTCCTTCTCGCATTTTTTTCCTCGATTTGGAGCGAATATAAAATTTGTAAATAATAGATTTGATATATCTTCATACGAAAAAGAAATTGATGAAAATACAAGGGGCATATATGTTGAGTCAATCAGCAATCCAAATTGTGAGGTTTATGATATACAAGCTCTTTCTGAACTTGCACATCAATATCATATTCCTTTGATTGTTGATAATACGGTTGCAACTCCTTATTTGTTAGATCCTATCAAATATGGTGCGGACATAGTGATTTATTCCGCTACCAAAGCATTGGGTGGGCACGGTAATGTGATAGGCGGCATTATCGTTGACAGCGGCAATTTCAGATATGCCGAAAATTATTTTCCGCAATTCTATGAAAAATCATATAAGCTCAAAGACATCAGCGGAAACAGCCGCTCACCTTATGACATAGATCAGGTATCACCGTTTTTGATTCATTTGAGAGCCTTTTATCTTGAATTTATCGGTGCGTCACTTTCGCCTTTTGATGCTTATCTCATTTTACAGGGGCTTGATACCATCTCGGAACGGGTTTCAAAGCAATCTGAAAATGCCGCAAAAATTGTTGATTATCTGAAAAGCAGCGGATATGTAACATGGGTTAAATACACAACGGTAGGAAATGAAAAAAATTTCGAACAGGTCAAAAAATATTTTGACAAAGGAGCAGGCGGTATACTGTCCTTTGGCTTTGACGGAACAGATGAGGAACTTGATAGATTTATCAAGCAGCTTCAGTATTTTTCGTATCATGTGAATATTGGAGATGTCCGCTCACTGATAGTAAACTGTGCGAAAACCACTCATGCCGAAATGAATAGTGATCATCTAAGCAGAGCAGGTATTTCTGAAAATACCATAAGAATCTCTGCCGGTCTGGAATCGGCGGAAGATCTTATCTCTGACCTTGAAAGTGCATTTTCTAAATTATATCAATTACGAGAAATTGAATTTACAGGAGCAGATGAAAACGATTTGGATGAGATAACAGAACTGGAAAAGATATGTTTTTCGGAAGATAAAGCAGCCTCAAAAGCTGCTTTTGAGTATCGGCTTCAAAATTTTCCCCAGTGGTTCATAACAGCACGATATAACGGAAAGATTGTAGGTTTCATCAATGCTGCACCTACCGATAAGGATTATATCACCGATGATGTGTATCTGCCGGGGGGATATTTTAAAACAGGCGGAAAAAGTATATTTGTTTATGGGCTGGTGGTTCATCCGGAATATCGAAAAAGGGGAATCGCTGACAGGCTTCTGAACGAACTTTTCCAAAAGGTAAAAAGTACAGGAAAAACCAGAGTCGTTCTTACTTGTATTGAAGGGTTGATTCCGTTTTATGAATCGCATGGTTTCAAGCAAAGCGGAAAATCCGAGTCGATTTTGGGCAAAGAAAATAACTACAATATGTCATTAAGTTTATTATAATATCATATTGAAAAATATCATTTTTGAAAAACAGCTTTGGATCATTCGATAGCTGTTTTTTGGTATATTTATATATGAATACTAATCACCTTCTGTCACCCAAACTAACAACACACAGAATAATGCACAGAATAACACTTCTAAGCAAAACACGACAGATAAGGAAGACAGTATTCCCGCAACAGGCGACACAAATGCTGCCGCAGGTGTTCTTGCAGCACTTCTCGCATCAACAGGTGAATTTTTCGCAGCATTCAGGAAACGCAGAAGAAGCGAATAACACATTTATATAGATGCCTTCCTTTCTTCTAACAAGAAACAGCTTTCGGATCATAAAAAATCTGGAAGCTGTTTTTTGAGTGCGCCCGGCATGGGCAACGACTTGGCGGTGAAAGTCCGCTACAGACTTGGCAGTAGGAACTGTTAGCCGAAGGCAAGGGTGTCC
>CADCOE010000047.1 GCA_902802985.1 uncultured Ruminococcus sp. | reverse complement strand
TGGTAAGGATGAGGTCACCAGTTCGAATCTGGTTATCAGCTCCAGGAAAATATAGTGTTTATGCGGCTTTCAGATTTTGAGAGCCGCTTGTTTTTTTCACAAAGTATCAAACTGATCATATTTAAGAGCAGGGATAAAAAGCTGATCAATTCCTGTTGCGTAAAATTTTGAAGGGAGCCGCCTTTTCGGACAGCTCCCCTTTTGTTCAAAAAATATTATTGTGAGCGAATTGAGAGTTCCTTCCCTTGTTTCAGTCGGAAAGCTCCCTTTTTGGAAGAAATTTGATGATATATAATGTATATGCGACAGATATTACGATTGAGATAGAGACAACCAAAATATGAGCAGCCTCTTGACTGCCAAGAGCATTGATCAGGTTTTCAGCACTTGAAACTGCAGAGAGGGAGTTGTTGAGTGCGTGAAAAACAACGCAGGCGATAATGCTTCCGGTACGCACGAAGATGAATACAAGCATAAAGCCGACTGCAACAGCAAAGATAATCTGAATAATACTATCGCAAGAGTAAGTTCACTTTTTTCGAACATTCTTTTCATCATTTTTTTCTCCTTGAATTCTGACTGACCGAACGGGTTATATTTATCTGATGGTGATAAATATAACATATTCCTCCGGTGCTGACAATGCTTTGGAGGGTAAGATGCAAAAATCAGAACCAAGATACACAAATGTCCGAAACTGTGGAAGAATATGGTTCTCCCTCCGCAGAAATGAAAGAAGTCACAATAGTCAAATTCAGAACAAGATGCAAGGAAAAAGTGGACTGCCCATTTGTATAATAAAAATTTACTATGTTCTGACTTACCTTAATAATCACATCTTTTCGGACTGCTTCGGCAGTCCTTTTTGCTGTCCGAATGATGTCGGAAGTACGCCTGATATAGGTCGGTTATTCCAAATTGCCCGTATGAAACATAATGGCTGTCAGGGCAGCAAGAGGGGCTGTTTCTGCCCGAAGAATGCGTTTCCCTAAAGTAGCGGTTCTGGCACCGAATTTTGTCAGCAGTTCGACTTCACGTTCTTCAAAACCGCCTTCCGGACCTGTCAATATAGCGATCTTCTTATCTGCAGGAGCAACGAGATGATGAAGAGGTTCTCCCCCACCTTCGTAAAACAAAATAATCTTATCATAATCAGAAAGTAAGGCAGACAAGTGCTTCAATTCAGTGACAGGATATACCTGTGGAATAACGGCACGTCGGGACTGCATTGCTGCCTGTGAAGCAATTTTTTGATAGCGTTGGCATTTTTTGACAGCAGATTTACTGTCGGGACGGGAAACGCATCTATCTGTCAAAACAGGCCGTATTTCATAGATGCCGAGTTCGACTGCTTTCTGGATAACGTGTTCCAGTTTATCTCCTTTTGTCAATGCGGCAAACAAAGTAACATTGACGGTAGGTTCATTTTGACATTCCTGCTCAGAGATGACACGAACAAGTACACCTTCGGCAGAAATGCGTTCGATTTTACACAGGTGTTCTGTTTTCTGTTTATCGCAAAGAGTGATCACTTCTCCTACCGACATACGTAATGATTTTGTAATGTGTACGGCATCTTCTCCTGTGATCAAATAAGTGTCAGAGATATTATCAGCAAAAAACCAATCCATTTATTTTCCCTCCCAGAAATGATCGTGCCAACTTCCTTGATATATTGTGGATCTGTCCTAAATACCGGCAGAGGCACACCCCTGCATATCAAGCTTTCATAATAAAAGTTTTGCTCAAGCATTTTCAAAAGCCTGCAGGGGAGTTAGAAGGGACAGCGTCCCCTTGACCGTCGGTACGCTTTTTCCGCCTTACGAGCATTTTCCGCAGTTTTTGCAGGCGAAAACGATTGTAGCGTTGAATGAGTGCAAAAGGCATATTGCCAATGAGCAGCAGTGCCGTAAACACCAGTGCCGTAAGAAAATTATTGATCAAAAAAAGCACCACTGTAAATAAGCAATTCATTATGTGGTTCCATTCTCCACGGCAGGTTTCCATAATAAATTCATCGATATATTCGATGGATAAGTCATCAATATGGTCTTTGGAAAAACCGTCTTTACCGATGTGTTGGGGAAGCGAGTCCTTCCATCGATTAATTTTAAAAACATCGTTATAAAATTTACCGTTGTTTTCCCATTTGTGCGGCAGATACATTTTTCTTTTGGGATCAAAAAGCTTGGTGTTGACGGAAATGCATACAAAGAAAACAATATAATGCCATACGGTTCCGAGCAGGAGGTTGATGATCAATACATTCATAAACGACTGGTTATCCAACATAATTATCCTCCTCTCAAAGCTTGATGATACTGACAACTATTATAACTAAGTTGTGGGCGAAATGTCAATGTTTTCGACTGTAGGACGAAAGAATGACCGATAACAGAAAGATTAATCATTAAAGATTAATCTTTTTTCTGTTTGGTATTATAGGAAGAAACAACGTATAATTTGTCTGATTTTTTTGCTTGTGATAATTCCTTTATGATGTTACAATGTAATTGATAGTAATGACAATTCGGTGTAATAGGTCAAACGGACGGTGTTCCGCTTTGACTCTTATGACACAGGTAATGTCAGAAAGGAGCAATGAATGATGAATGAGGCGATCGCCGCAGAATTGGTGGAAGAACTGAAACAGCAACACAAAAAAATAGCTTCAGCAGAAAGTCTGACAGGTGGTATGATCTCTCAATTTATTACAGGCGTCCCCGGAGCATCAGAGGTGTTTGAGTGTGGGATTTGCTCGTATTCCAACCGCATCAAGCAGGAGGTGCTGGGGGTATCGGAAGAAACACTGCTTGTGGATACGGAGTACAGCAGACAATGTGCCGCACAAATGGCACAGGGTGTTTGTCGATTGTCAGGAGCGGACATCGGTCTTTCTACCACCGGTATCGCAGGTCCGGGCGGGGGAACAGAGGAAAAACCGGTTGGTTTAGTATATGTAGCAGTAAGTAATGGAAATCACAGTATCATTAAAGAGCTTCATTTGGGGAGCGATGCCGGCAGCCCTCAGGAACATCAACGGGAACAAATTAGGAGAATGGCTGCTTACGAAGTACTGAAGATGGCATTGTTGCTTTTGCAGGGGAAAATAACATTTGACGAAAATGGAAAGGACTCTGGCTTTTAATCTGATAAAAGAACCGTAGGGACGGTTCAGCTCGAATTTACGCCTATGAAGTTAGTAGGTTACGAGGACGATGAAGCAGGAAGCTCACTGGGTTTAGACAATGGGAAGTTTACTTGCGATTAAAGAAATAACAATTAAATTTTGTGCAAAACTATTGATTATAGAAAAAAATTATGCTAAAATATAGAACGAATGTTAATGAGTTAAATCTATAAGTCTATGTGTCAGAAAACACATCATCATCTCGGTCATCACCGCAGTGCGGTGGTCACCGGAATGAAAATGAATTTATTTTTAGGATGGAGATGATTTACCAATGGCAAGAAGTGCAGGCATCCTGATGCCGATTACATCGCTGCCGTCGCCTTACGGAATAGGCACACTCGGCAAGGCTGCTTATGAGTTTGTTGACTTCCTCAAGGCCGCCGGTCAGAAATACTGGCAGCTGCTGCCCGTGGGACCAACAAGCTACGGTGATTCACCGTATCAGTCATTCTCAACATATGCCGGCAATCCTTATATGATTGACTTGGATATGCTCTGTGATGACAACCTCCTTGTAAAAGAGGATCTTGAAAAAATTGACTGGGGTACCAACTCACAGTACATAGATTATGAAAAAATCTACAGCGAACGCTTTAAAGTGCTCAAACAGGCTTATGAAAACTTTAAAGAAAGAGATCAGCAGGAATTCTGGGACTTTATGCGTGATGAAAACAGTTGGCTGACCGACTATGCTCTTTATATGGCAGTCAAAAAATTCTTTGATGACAAGGCGTGGACGGATTGGCCCGATCACCTCATTAAATACAGAAATCCCGATACCATTGAATATTATCTCAGATTTTTGTATGAGGACGTTATGTTCTGGAAGTTTACGCAGTTCTTATTCTACAAACAGTGGAAAGAACTGAAAGAATATGCCAATGACAACGGTATCAAGCTCTTTGGCGATATGCCGATTTATGTGGCTATGGACAGTGCTGATACCTGGGCTAATCACGAGGTGTTCTGGCTGGATGACGAAAGAAAGCCTGTCTGTGTTGCCGGATGTCCGCCGGATTATTTCTCGGAAACAGGTCAGCTGTGGGGCAATCCTTTGTACGACTGGATTTATTTGGAGGAAACCCAGTTCGATTGGTGGATCAGACGTGTTGCCGGTGCGGCAAGAATGTTTGATGTTACCAGAATTGACCATTTCAGAGCATTTGACCAGTTCTATGCTATCCCCTACGGCGCCGAAAATGCCGTAAAAGGTGAATGGATCGATGGTCCGAAAATGAAGTTCTTTAACAAAATGAAGGAGCGTCTGGGTGATGTTCCCATTATCGCAGAGGATCTTGGCTTCCAAACACCCGGCGTAAAGAAGCTGCTGAAGGATTCCGGTTATCCCGGTATGAAGATCTTGGAGTTCGCTTTTGACTCCAAATCGAACAGCGATTATCTGCCGCATAACTATACTAAAAACAGTGTGTGCTATACCGGTACACACGATAATGATACCGTTATGGGCTGGCTTAAAACTATCTCCAAAAAAGATATGGATTTTGCCGAAACATATTGCGGCCTCAGCAAAACTGAGGGCTATAATTGGGGTTTCATTCGCACCGCTTATGCAAGTGTCAGCAATTATGCGATCGTTCAGATGCAGGATGTACTCGGGCTTGGTTCCGAAGCAAGAATTAATACTCCTTCTACACTTGGCGGCAACTGGACATGGAGAATGAAAAAGAACGCTGCTACACCAAGGCTTGCGAAGAAATTATATCATTTGTCAAAAATTTACAGAAGGCTGGAGGATGACAAAAAAATGAAAAAAAATGCCATTATCGACAACCTCGTACTTACTGCTAAGAACGAGTATTGCAAGGAGCTTAACGAGCTTTCCCCCGCCGAGCTTCACGAAGCACTCGGCAAAGCTATGATGGGCGATATTTCCGAAAGATGGGCTGAAAGCAAAAAGAACCACGCTAACGGACGCAGAGCTTATTACCTTTCCGCTGAATTCCTGATGGGACGTATGATGTACAATAACCTGTATGCTATGGGTGTCCTTGATCAGACTAAAAAACTGCTGGCTGACCAGGGTGTAGACATCAGCGTGTTTGAAGAAATTGACGACGCAGCACTCGGCAACGGCGGTTTGGGTCGTCTGGCAGCCTGTTTCCTTGATTCTGCCGCTACTCACGATGTACCGCTGGACGGCTATGGCATTCGCTATAAGTATGGTCTGTTCAAACAGCAGATCGTTGACGGCTTCCAGGTAGAGGTGGCTGATGACTGGCAGAGCTTCGGCGATCCGTGGTGTATCAGACGCAGTGAAGATACCGTTACGATCCGCTTTGCTGATCAGACTGTTAAGGCTGTACCTTATGATATGGCAGTTATCGGCTACGGTACCAAGAACATCAATACCCTTCGTCTTTGGGAAGCAGAAGCAGTAGAAGGCTTTAACTTCCTTGAATTTAACGACAGTAAGTATGACCTCGCCGTAAAGGAAAAGAACGATGCAGAAAATATCTCTAAGGTTCTTTACCCGAATGACAACAGCCACGAAGGTAAAGTACTCAGACTGAAGCAGCAATATTTCTTCTCCTCCGCTTCTCTTCAGGATATTATCAAGAGATACAAGAAAAAACACGGAAATGACTATTCTCAGTTTGCTAACGAGACCGTTATCCAGCTGAATGATACTCATCCTACTATCTCTATTCCCGAGCTTATCAGATTGCTCCAGAATGACGGTCTGTCTTTCGATCAGGCATTTGACATTGCTCAGAAAACATTCGCTTACACGAACCATACCGTAATGCAGGAAGCTCTTGAAAAATGGAGCATCGACCTGATGAAGGGCATCCTCCCTGAAGTATATGCGATTATCGTTAAAATTAACGATAAGCTCGTAGCAATGCTCAAGGATAAGGGATATGGTGAGCCGACAGCCGAAGAAAAGAAGGCGAAGTGCCCCACCACCCGACTGGACAGAATGAGAATTGACGACGGTAAGGTCGTACATATGGCTCGTATGGCTACTTATGTATCCAGCTATGTTAACGGTGTTGCCGCTATCCATACACAGATCCTCAAGGACGATACTCTCAAAGAGTGGTATGAACTTTATCCTGAACGTTTCCAGAACAAAACAAACGGTGTTACACAGCGTCGCTGGCTCGGTCTTTGCAACCCTGAGCTTTCTGAGTTTATTACCGACAAGATCGGCAACAAGTGGGTTCGTAATCTTGACGAACTCAAAAAGCTGGAAGGTCATATTGACGATACCGCTATTGATAAATTCAACGAAATTAAGTATATCAAGAAGAAGGAACTCAGTGACTTCATTCAGAAACACGACAATGTATATATTGATCCGTCCTTCCTCTTTGACATTCAAGTGAAACGTCTGCATGAGTACAAGCGTCAGCTGATGAACGCTTTCTCTATTATGGCAATCTACTTCCGTTTGAAGGAGGGCAAACTGCCTGATTTCACACCGACAGCCTTTATCTTTGGTGCTAAGGCTGCTCCGGGCTATGCTCGTGCAAAGGCTATTATTAAATATATCAACGAGATCGCTAACCTCGTCAACAATGACCCTGAGGTTAACCAGAAGATGAGAGTTGTATTTGTATCCAACTACAACGTATCTTATGCAGAAAAAATTATTCCTGCCGCTGATATTCACGAACAGATCTCTACCGCAGGTACAGAGGCTTCCGGTACAAGTAATATGAAGTTTATGGCTAACGGTGCTGTTACTATCGGTACTTACGATGGTGCTAACATCGAGATTGCTGAACAGGCCGGCGAGGAAAATGAGTATATCTTCGGTGCAAGAGTAGAAGAAATCAATGAAATTAAGGACAGCTATGATCCTAAGAAGCTGTATGACGCTAATCCCGAAATGAAGAAGGTAATTGATACACTTATCGATGGACGCTTCTCAGACGGCGGTAAAACAGGCGAAGGCTCCTTTGAAGAACTCCACGACTCCCTGCTTAAGGGTGCAAGCTGGCATCAGGCTGACCATTACTTCATTCTCAGAGATCTTCCTGAGTATATCGAAACAAAGGTAAAGGTTAACAACGACTACAAAGACAGACGTGCATTCGGCAGAAAGTGCCTGATGAACACCGCTAACTGCGGCAAGTTCTCCTCAGACCGTACGATCCTCCAGTACGCTACAGAGCTTTGGAAAGTAAAATAATAGGCGGTTCCGTTTTTGACCGGTGTCGTTTACGGATATTCTGTCAATAATGAACCTGTTTGTCAGCCCTTCACAAGGTCAGTACTGCTTTGTGAGGGGCTGATTTTTCTTATTCATTCTCTATTTTTTATGAATAACCTTGGAAATTTGGCGAATTCTGATTAATGGATTGAAAATCAATGCAAAATGTAATATAATAATACCGGTTGTTTTTCAGTATTATTTTTGTACAGTGTTTGGCGGTGACACAATGACAGAAAGTGAATTTCAGGAATTTATTATAACGATAGGCTACCGATATAACGAAAAGTCAAAGTCGGCATTTAATACCTTTGAAGGGTTCCACGCTATTATTGTATTTAACGAAAAGGAAAAACGGTATTCTCTCTCAATGAGTACGGCTTCACCGAATGTGGCAGATGCTGCCGATGTGACTAATCAGTTGAAAAAGTTTCATAGCAAACATAAAAATTATGTCACCAGAGCCGATTACAGACAGCGAGCAGTGAATATATGCCTAAAAATGACGGTCGATTCTGATCTTGATAAGGAAGAACTGAAAGAAATTGCCCGATTTATCATACAACTGTGCAAATGCGGCAAAGTGTCTCCTATTTGTAAGGTATGCTGCCGTGAACGGAAAACGGGATTGTATGTTGTGGGCAGAGAATTGACGCCGATGTGTGACCCTTGTGTGACACGTAAGCGGCGTCAGTATGAGCACAGGAAAAATATCTTTATCAAAAAGAAACAGAATATGCCCGGAGGTCTGGCGGGGGCTGTTTTCGGCGCTTTGCTGGGAGCGGGAATGTATGTTCTGGCGTATCAGTTGGTACCTTTCTGTGCTATTCTGAGCGGATTGATCTTATCCTTGTCCTATACAGGGTTTGTGATAACGGGGCAGCGTGCTACCAAAAAAAGTGCGGTGATCTGTACTTTTCTGTCTGCTATTGTTTTTGCGGCAGCCGAATATACAGCAATGGTCGCCAATATGGCGATTTTGATTGAAGAACAAGGCGGCGGTATTGCCGTTTCCGAGGCAATCGACAGCATTAATGACGGTTTGGGCAATATGCTCTATACGGAACAGTTTATCAATGACCTGTTGATAGGTGCTGTTGTGATGCTGGTGGTAGGTATTATCTATTTTTTGAAAAGAAAATATACACGTCCGCTAAAAATTTCGAAAAATATTCTTTAAAAAGAACGTCCGTTCCCTTTTTTTGGAGGGGGCGGACGTTTTTTAAAGCCGAAAAACCCAAGGACATCGAATTGCTCCGATGTCCTTGGGTCACCTTCTAAACCTTTTTTAACAAAGAAACAGTATACTGCACTCCACACAGTACGGATATTACCCTATATATAGTAGGTCTTCTGTTTAAAAAACATATATCCTGTATCTATTATAGTACGAAAAAAAGCTTTCGTCAAGAAGTGAAGGTGTCAAAAAATACCCTGTAAAATTATGCACATTTATACTTTTCTGACTATGATGTCGTTTTAGTGAAATAATAGCTGTTAGCAGACCGACAGAGCAGAAAAAATGGAAGATCCGACTTCTGCGGCCAAGTCGGATCTTCCCTGTGATTCATTTAGTTTTAAGGGGAATATTGAGGAGGGTAAAAATGTACCGGACGGATGCGGTTCCGTTCTTTAGGTACGATTTTATTATAATCCTTAATTTGGCATAAATTATTAATTAGTTGTAAATAAGTTTTAAATTATTGTTGCGATAATGGGTTCTGTGTGAATAAGAGACTTTTGTCAATACTTGATTTATTGACGGAGATAATGTATAATGAGGTAAATTCTTGTTGAAAGAGGTAATGCCAATGTATAATGATTTAATGGATACGATCGGATTTGTCGGCAGCTATGATAAAGAAGTTGCCGAAGCTATGAACGACGAATTGAAAAGACAACAGAGAAATCTGGAACTTATCGCTTCTGAAAATATCGTTTCCCCTGCTGTGATGGCGGCAATGGGTTCTATCCTCACCAATAAATATGCCGAGGGTCTGCCGGGAAAAAGATATTACGGCGGCTGCCAGTATGTTGATGTGGTTGAGGATATAGCAAGAAAAAGAGCCTGTGAATTGTTTGGTGCTGATTTCGCTAACGTTCAGCCTCATTCCGGCGCTCAGGCAAATACTGCTGTTTATTTCGCTATGCTTCAGCCTGGCGATACTGTAATGGGTATGACACTCTCTGAAGGCGGTCATCTCACTCACGGCTCTCCCGTCAATATCTCGGGCAAATATTACAATTTCGTTTCTTACGGTGTGGATCCTGTTACTCACGTTATTGATTATGACAAACTGTATGAACAGGCTATGCAGGTCAAGCCGAAACTGATCGTATGCGGTGCCAGCGCTTATCCCAGAGTGATTGATTTTCAACGCTTCAGAGAAATTGCTGATGCCTGTGGTGCTTATCTGATGGTCGATATGGCACATATCGCCGGACTTGTGGCTGCCGGTGTACATCCCAGTCCTGTTCCTTATGCTCACTTTACGACTACCACCACCCACAAAACCCTCAGAGGTCCCAGAGGAGGTCTGATCCTTACTACCGATGAGGAACTTTCCAAGGCTGTTAACAAGGCGGTATTCCCCGGTACACAGGGCGGTCCCCTGATGCACGTGATCGCTGCCAAGGCGGTTTGCTTCGGTGAGGCACTGAAGCCGGAATTTAAGACCTATGGCGAAAATATTGTCAAAAATGCCAAGGCACTTGCTGAAGGTCTGATCAAACGAGGCAACAAGCTCGTTTCCGGCGGTACCGATAACCACGTTATGCTGCTTGATCTGACAGAGAGCGAAGTGACCGGTAAGGAACTGGAACGCAGATTGGATGAGGTTCAGATCACTGCCAACAAAAATACCGTTCCCAACGAAAAAAGAAGTCCGTTTGTTACCAGCGGTGTTCGTATTGGTACTCCGGCAGTTACCACAAGGGGTCTTGGCGTTGAGGAGATGGACAAGATTGCGGAGTATATTACCCTTGCTCTGAATGATTTTGACAACAACGCTGACGCTATTCGTGCAGGTGTTAACGAGATCTGTCAGAAGTTCCCTTTGTATCAGGCGTAAATCGGACGGTTCTTTTCTTCATTTTCTGAATAATATATTCCTGCAGCGGCTTCTCTGCGGCAAATCTGGAAATGATTTGCCGCAGAGAAGCTTTTTTTGAGGGATTATGCTGATAAATTTGAGGCAGGACTTACTTTATTATGTTTGTGAAAAATTTGTATAAATTTTTTAAAAAATGAGAAAATTTTATAGGCATAGTAAAAAAAGTGATAAATGGTCTTGACTTTTTCAAAATAGTGATTAAAATGAAACTAACAGGAAATACTATTGGATTGATTTCGAAATTGATGTAAGGAGGAATTGTGTGCAATGAATATCGAAACTTATCGTGAAAAAATATCTGTGACCCTCAAAAGGAAAAAAGGCTTTACATTGGCAGAGCTCGTTGTTGTAATCGGCATATTGGCGATCCTTGCTGCCATCGCTGTTCCGTTTGCCATCGGTATTATCGCTTCCGCTGCCGACAGTGTGGATACTTCAGATGCCGAGGAACTGAGCAAGGCTTGTAAAAGTTATTATACGATGATTTGTACCGGTCAGATCGACAGTACCGATTTTGCGGGTCTGCCCTCTCCGTCCGCTACCGCCAGAACAAGAAAGGCATCTGCTAAAAAAATTACCGTGGTGGATGTGTGCCGCTATTCCGATATGACCAATGTCGAAGAAAAAATTAAAAGTGGCAGCAATGTTTTTGCTTATGATTCCGCTACAGGAAATATTTATGACGCTAAAAGCCATCCGGCACTGACAACCTATGTGACAGACTCTTTGAACCTCGGAACTTTATATACACATTGATCATTTGATTACTTTTGACGGCGGCAGATTAGTTTCTGCCGCTTGTTTTTTTGAGTAAAAATTAAGAAAAATATTTCTGAAATACAAAAAGAATTTGAAAAAAATTTAAATTATTAAATAAATTATAAACTTTTTGAACGGTTTATGAACGAAAAATTAACGATTTGAAAAGCAAAATCTCGTTAAAATCAATAAAAATTTATAACAAAATACATTACGATTAGACTAAAAATGGCATTGGAACAAGTGATCTTAAAAAATCAATAGTAAAATTATCTAAAAATTATCCTCTTTCTTCTATTTTTGAATTCAAAAAAAATTAAAAAAAAGTATTGACATTTTGTTAATAAAGAGTTAATATATAGACACAACAGAACAACACACCTCCCCTTCAAGGTGATGATGTTCAAAAACAAAATTTTATTAAAGAAAGAGGTAATCTATCATGACACTCCAGCAGAAAATTCTCGCAAAGCAGTCCAAAAAAGGCTTCACACTCGTTGAGCTCGTAGTTGTAATTGCAATTCTTGCAATTCTCGCAGCTATCGCTATCCCGGCAGTTATCGGTATCATCAACAGTGCTAACACATCTTCAGCTCAGTCTGATGCTTCTACACTTGATGCCGCTTGCAAAAACTTCTATGCAGGTGTTGTTTCCGGTACTATCAACAAGGATACTAAGGGT
>CADCOE010000046.1 GCA_902802985.1 uncultured Ruminococcus sp. | reverse complement strand
GAAACGCCAGAACCCGAGAAAGCTGACTCCCTTGAAACAGAAACGACAGAACCCGAGAAAGCTGACTCTCTTGAAACAGAAACGCCAGAACCCGAGAAAGCTGACTCCCTCGAAACGGAAACGCCAGAACCCGAGAAAGCCGACTCCCTCGAAACAGAAACGCCAGAACCCGAGAAAGCCGAAACTCCTGAAACAGAAACGACAGAACCCGAGAAAGCTGACTCCCTCGAAACGGAAACGCCAGAACCCGAGAAAGCTGAAACTCCCGAAACAGCGACGGAAGAGCCTGCTAAGACAGATCAACTTGAAGAAAAGATGGATAGCCGACTCTCTGTCGATGAAATAACAGCGGATGCCCCTAATCATAAATCTCAGACAGAGGAAGAAAAAACGATGGATCAAAAATCAAATGAGAAAATAGGATTTTTTGCAAAACTGAAGTCTAAACTCTTTACTGCAGAAGATGATACCGAGTTTGATGACATTGATGATGATATTGTCTATGAAAGTGATAACGGAGAAGGTAATAATCTTTGGGAGAAGGTGAAAAATAAACTGAAAAATCACCCTGTTCCCGAAGAAGATAGTGATGATCTTGGTGATGACAGTGTTATTATCAAACCGATTGAAAAAAATATTGAGGAAGAAAAACGTCCGGAAAACGAAATTTACACTGCAGAGGAAAATGTCGTTCCAAGCAATGATATTGAATTGGAAATAGGAAAATCGGAGGACGGTAAAATTGTGATCGGCGCGTCTGCTCAAAATGCCGCTCAACAACTCGATACAACAGTCAAAGACGGCTCTAAGCTGCTGAGAGCAGCGGATAAGTCTGCGAAAAAACCATCAACCGATGAACTTGATCAATTTAACGAAAATGTTATTTATGAAGCATCGGATGAGGAAAATACACTTACTTATGAAAATACACCGGAGGTCGATCCCGAATGGGAGGGCAAAAAGGCGGTACATGCAGAAGCTGCGATTAAAGCCGCTGTTCAGGCACTTGAGCCAAGAAAAATCAGTGGGTCTGATGAGGATTTCTTTGACGGCGTTGGCGGTGAAAAAAATGCTGCTCCGCAAAAAAATGATCGCTCTGCTCAAAAACGTTCCGATGAGAAATTAAAGGAGTCTTTTCGATCACAGACTGAGGTCAGGTCTGTTGAGCCGACGGAAACACAACTGCGCTCAGAACCTGTCCGATCCGTTCAGCCGTCCGTCGGTTCAAAACCGGTTCCTTCCGTTTCACCCCAGCCGAAGCAAAAAACTGTTAAGCCGAAATTTATCTTTGAACGTGATTCCGGTATCGTATTTGAACACGCATCAGCTGCTCAACAGCTGATTGAACCTGTCGATACGCCGTTTACCGTTATTCCTCGGCTCGAGAGCGTGAATGCGGATGAGTATAATCACCGTATGGAGGAACTCAAAAAGTCGTTGGCAAAAGAAAAAAAGGCTAATAGCGGTCGACTCGGAGTTGCTTCCGCTAACGAAAACCCTTATGGCACGACTTCACGCTATGAAAAGCGGTTTGGTAATGCACAGCCTGCTCCTGACCCTGCACAGAAAACGCCCTCTCCGCTTGTTGCGAAGCCGATGCCGCCTAAAACAGAAGTGAAATCTCAGCAGACGCCTGTTAAAAAGAAAGAACCACCTAAAAATACGGTATCGAACAATGATGCAACAGGTTTCTATCAGAGATACGATCCTACAGCGGATCCGTTTGCTAACGAAACTTATAAAACAGAAGAAATGCTTCTGAATGAGCAGAAAAAGAATACGGAAAACGAGAAAAGCGAACCAAACGAAAATAAGAGTGAACAGGCAAGAGAAAAGGCGGCGGCAGCAGCCTCCGCAGTCGGAAGTATGATCAAAAGATCTCTTAAATCACTTCTTTCTTCGGAAGAAGATGATGGTGAGGATTAAGGTGATGAAATGAATGAAATATTGATAAAGGGAGCAAGGGTGATTGACCCTGCTAACCATTTGGATGAAATCAGTGATATATTGATCAAGGACGGTCATTTTGCACCGCTGTCCGAAGTATCGGACAAGGTGCAGATGATCAATGCCGATGGATTGATTGCTGTGCCCGGTTTGGTTGACCTTCACGTGCATTTGCGTGATCCCGGACAAACCTATAAAGAAGATATTATCAGTGGCTGCCGCAGTGCAGCGGCTGGCGGAGTTACCAGTTTGCTTGCTATGCCCAATACCATTCCGGCAGTGGATACGCCGGAAACCGTCAGATATATTCTTGATAAAGCAAAAAATGCAGATGCTCACGTTTATGTGGTTGGCGCCATTACCAAAGATCTGAAAAGTGAACAGCCTACCGATATTGACGCTCTTAAACAAGCAGGAATTTCTGCCCTTTCTGATGATGGCAAACCGGTAGAAAATACGTGCTTTATGGTGGAGGCGATGAAAAAGGCAGCCAAGCTGAATATCCCTGTGACTGCGCACTGTGAAGACCCTTATCTGGCAGGCGGTAAAGTGAATGAAGGTGAAATTTCCGAAATCCTCGGGGTCAAGGGGATGCCCGCAGCGGCAGAAGATGCCGGTACAGCAAGAGAACTTTCATTGGCGCAAGCCTATCACGTACCTATTCATATTTGTCACGTCAGTACGGCAACTTCTTATGTTATGATCAAGGATGCCAAAAAGCAAGGTGTGCAAGTGACCGCTGAAACAGGACCACATTATCTGATGCTGACACAAGATGAACTGCTTAAACGAGATGCGGATTACCGTATGAACCCTCCTTTGCGAACGGAATATGACAGACAGGCAATGATACAAGGCTTGCTGGATGGGACGATTGATGCGATCGCTACGGATCACGCTCCTCATTCTCCCGAAGACAAATCTGATTTTGTTAATGCTCCCAACGGCGCTATCGGTATGGAAACT
Source organism: uncultured Ruminococcus sp. (assembly GCA_902802985.1). Classification (GTDB taxonomy): domain Bacteria; phylum Bacillota; class Clostridia; order Oscillospirales; family Acutalibacteraceae; genus UBA1213. The sequence goes on along the minus strand of CADCOE010000046.1, from coordinate 7,781 downwards.
TCTTTTGCGGCATCCTATACGGTACTGGTCAAAACAGGATTGATGACGGTCGCACAACTGATTGAAAAAATGGCGGTTAATCCTGCCCATATTCTGCACATCGACGCGGGTACGCTTTCCTGTGGCAAGCCTGCTGATATAATGTTGTTTGACCCCAGCGAAGAGTGGACAGTTGATCCCGAAAAGCTTCACGGAAAGTCTAAAAATACCCCGTTTAAAGGTTTGACACTGACTTCAAAAGTAAAGTTAACCATATGCGGCGGAAAAATTGTTTACAACGAATTATGATAACGGAGGAATTCACTATGTCACTTGACAGATTGATCAAAGGAATTGTCAATACGCAAAACCCAACGGTAGCAGGGCTGGATCCCAAACTGGATTATATTCCTGATTACATCAAAGAGAAAGCATTTGCTCAATATGGCAAAAATTTAGAAGGAGCAGCCGAAGCACTTTTTGTATTTAACAAAGGTTTGATCGACGCTCTTTGTGATATTGTTCCTGCTGTAAAGCCTCAGGCTGCTTATTACGAGATGTATGGCTGGTATGGCGTCAGAACATTGCAGCGGACGATCGAATATGCCAAAAGCAAGGGTATGTTTGTCATTACTGACGCTAAACGCAATGACATCGGTACTACTATGCAGGCATATGCAAATGCTCATTTGGGCACCACAGAGGTGGAAGGAGAAAGCTTTGCGGCTTTTGGCAGTGACGCACTGACCGTTAACGGCTATCTTGGGACAGATGGCATCAAGCCGGTGATTGAAGTGTGCCAAAAAGAAGATAAGGGTATGTTTATCCTTGTCAAAACATCCAATCCGTCATCGGGTGAACTTCAGGACAGAAAGCTTGACGATGGTCTTACGATTTATCGCACTATGGGCAATATGTGTGAAAAATGGGGCGAAGAACTGACCGGTCAGTATGGATATTCCGGAGTCGGTGCGGTAGTGGGAGCGACCTATCCCGAACAGTTGGGAGAACTGAGAAAAGCTTTGCCGCATACATTCTTCCTCGTGCCGGGTTACGGCGCACAGGGCGGCGGAGCCGAGGATGTTGCACCGGCTTTTGACGAAAAGGGTCTTGGTGCGGTGATCAATTCTTCACGCGGTATTATGTGTGCGTGGAAAAAAGAAGCAGGACTTGATCCCCAAAATTATGCACAAGCAGCAAGAAGAGAAGCAATTCGTATGAGAGATGAAATAGTGTCCTATATCGGTGTAATAACTATTTGATCAAAATTCACCTCTATCCAAACAATGGCTTGATACCTGTTAACATCAGGTATCGGGTCATTGTTGTATTATTTCTGAAAAGTTTCCTCAAGCCTCGGCTGGCTTGAGGAAACTCAAAAGGAACCAATACACAAAGAATAGGAACCATCAAATGAAAACAGGAGGCAAAAAATGACTGAAAAAGAAAAAATGCTTTCACAGCGGCTGTATCAACCATCTGATGAGCAGCTGCAGAATGATGCCGCACGTTCACGAAGAATAACCAGATTGTTTAACAGCACTACGGAGGAACAAAAGGATTATCGTACACAGCTCCTGAAGGAACTGTTTGGCAGTACAGGTGAACGTATTTATATAGAACCGCCGTTTCGCTGTGACTATGGCAGCAATACTTATATCGGCGACAACTTTTATGCTAATTTTGACTGCATTATCCTTGATGTTGCCGCAGTAGTGATCGGAGATAACTGTATGTTTGGCCCGAGAGTGTGTCTTTTTACTCCCGGACATCCCATTGACGCAGAAGTACGCAATTCGTATGTTGAATATGGCAAAGAAATTCATATCGGAAATAACGTCTGGATCGGGGGCAATACCGTGATTAATCCCGGTGTTACAGTCGGAAATAATGTTGTTATCGGTTCGGGATCGGTCGTTACTAAAGATATTCCCGATAATGTTGTCGCTGCGGGAAATCCTTGTAAAGTTATTCGCCCTATTACAGACGAAGATCGGAAATATTGGCAGAATAAACTGGAGGAATATCGAAAAGATATTTGATGTTTTTTCGGACAAACGGAGGATACGGGTATGGTGGAAGAATGGAAAAAACGCTCTATCCGGGGCAAAGAGGTAGAGCGTTTGATATGGCTTTCGGGACAAAAACGGCTTTTTAAACCAATGACGGACGAGGAGTTTCACAAGCAAATGGAAAACGCACGTGCCGCCAGTCAAAAACCGGTGGATAATCCCGATAAATTCCTCAGAAGATATATTAAGGAAATGTATATCGAAAATATGCAGACGTTTGTTTGGGGGAATGAATCTCCGGACTGTCATACGATCATTTATTTTCACGGGGGAGCGTATGTATATCAGCCAATGATGCTCCATTTTAAGGCAGTGGATAATATAGCCAGAGCAACCAATGCGAAAGTTTATTTTCCCATTTATCCCAAAACACCTGAATACAATTTTCGTGATGTATTTCCTTTGATTGACAGGCTGTATGCCGAGGTGCTCAAAACGACCCGCCCTGAAAATATTACACTGATGGGCGATTCGGCAGGAGGCGGTATTGTATTGGGCTTTGCTTTGTGGCTCAAGGACTTTGCTCTTCCGCAGCCGAAAAATCTGATTTTGCTTTCTCCTTGGCTTGATGTGACAATGTCTAACAAAGCACTGGAAAAATATGACAAAAAGGATCCCTTGCTTTCTCCGTGGGGGCTAAAAAAAATGGGTCGGCTTTGGGCGGACGGCAGCAATAATATGATACTGCCCTATATCAGTCCTATTTACGGCGATCACAGCGGATTGGGCAAAATAACGATTTTTGTAGGGACGCACGAAATTTTCTATCCGGAGATGATGCGGTTTCACAAGATACTTGGCAAACAAAAAATTGACCATAACCTGATCATTGCTCATAAACTCAACCACGTATTTCCTATTGTTCCTATTCCCGAGGGACGACGCTCTCAAAAATGGATAGAAAATATTATTAATGATCAACCCATTGAGTGTTTGTTTTCTCAGAAATCCGATGTCGGTTTGTGACAGATGGACTTCAATTTGACAAAAAATGACGCTTTACCCGTCTTTCAAAGGGTAAAAAATAAGGTTAATATTGCCAAATAGGTAGAAATATGGTATTATAAAATCAATATAAAGATACCATCAAGATGTTGTATCTTTGTCTTGCCTGTACCACAAAGAAACAAAAACCAAGCCGTTGGTACAGAGATTATGAAAGGAGAGCAAATCAGGGGTAATCATTCCGCCTGTGTGGGTTTTTCAGAATACCCTCTTGACCTGTAATCATTCAGGAATCAGTGCGAAGTCAGCAAGTGCAGACATTCTGTATCGTGTACAGTAGGGACGGTTCAGCCCGAATTGACGCCTGTGGAGTTAGTAGGTTACGAAGACGATGAAGCAGGAAGCCTATTGGCTTTCGACAATGGGCAGTTCACTTAGCAAAATAATAAGAAATAGTACGAGTGTGTGTTGGAATTTTGCGTATCGCAGAAAGGCAGAGTGAATGTTTATGAACAAACAAAAATGGTTCAAAAGTTCCGTTGCTTTGCTTTTGTCGTCCCTGATCGTCACATCGGGTGCAACCGTTTTCACGGCAAGTGCCGCTGAAACGAATACGGCAAAAACAGAGGACAATCCTCCATCGGATGCAACAGAAGCAGTTAGTGAGCCTACAGCGGCATCGGAGGAAAATATCTCCGGTCTTATTGAGGACGAAGAACTGCACGCAACAGGTGACTTGGGTCTGAGCGATGAAGCCAAAGCTTCTTTGGAAGTGATCGCTTCACTGGATGATTACAAGAAAACACTGAGAGAGGAAAATTCTTCAAGTGAATTGTTGTCTAATAGTTCGGCTGCGGTGTCGTTGCCGTCCAGTGTAGACAACAGTACATCAAAATATTTCCCCGAAATCGATTCTCAGGGAAGTGTCGGCTCCTGCTGTGCGTGGGCAAGTATCTATTACCAGATGAGCTATACAGTCAATAAAATGCTGGATAGAGAGGCCACCAGAGAAAATACACTTTCTCCGCTTTGGATCTATACTTGCGGAAATAACGGCAACCCTGAAATGGGTATGGCGGCAGAGGATCCTTTTAAGATTGCACAAACGACAGGCGTTGCCACTCTTCGTACATCGCCCACAATCTATGATGGGGTATCGTGGAAGAGAACAAAATCCGCAGGTGAGGAAGCACAAAAGTATAAGGTCGATAAGGTCAAAATACTGGAAATTGGCTCAGCAACGATCGACAATCCTCATTCCGAAAGTCTGGAGGTTCTCAAAACGGCTTTGGCAGAGGGCGATATTCTGACGATGTCAACTTATGCTTATGGTTGGAAATATGGTACTATTTTTTCTGATTCCAGAGTACCTGCTAACCGTAAATATGAAGGTCAGTACATCATACCCTATCTTCGTTCTACAGAAGGTGGACACAGAGTCACTATTGTGGGTTATGATGATGATATTTGGTTCGATATTAATGAAGACGGTAAGGTGCAGGAGGCCGAAAAGGGCGCCTTTAAAATCGCTAACTCTTGGGGAATTGGTGAAGCAAATAAAGGATTTATTTGGATGTCCTATGATGCCCTGAATGCAAAATCGGCTTTAGGGACGATGTCTAATGTATTAAGAGCGGATAGTTCTGCTATGAAAGATATTATCCGAATTTCCACCAAGCCTTTGGAGGCAGCCTCCGGTATTAATCTGGAATTTAGTATGGAATCGCAGTCGAGATACGATAATAAGGTTACCATTACAGCAACGGATAGTAACGGAAAGGTATTTACCTGTAAACCGGATCCTTTTAAATCACAAAATCAGTCATATGGAGATGCTTTTGAGTTAGATAAAACAGTATTTGTGTATGATCTTAATACCGTTGTGCCGGAAATTACCTCTGAAACACTTGCTAATTATCAATGGAGTGTCAAATTTGAAGATATTGCTTCCAACGGTAAATCAACCACTATATCTGACGTCAAGATCGTTGACACCAATCTGGATACAGAATACAGATGCAAAGATGGCAGCAAAACCATAGAAAAAAAATCAGATACCCCGTCTTTTGAAGCATCTATTGATGCCAGTGCAAGCAACGGCGTATCATTGCTGGGATATACCAGAGGAGATACTCCTACAGCAAGTCAGACGGTGATCTATTATAAAGGTTACTCCACACCGTATATTCACTATCAGGTAGGCAGCGGCAGCTGGACCAATGCCCCGGGATATGCAATGACCGCTACGAGTGAAAAATCAGGTTATACTCACAAGTATACGATCGAGCTTGGCAGCCAGAGTTATGCCAACGTATGCTTCAATGACGGCAAAGGAAACTGGGACAGCCGTAATGGTGCTAACTACCGTTTTGAAAAAGGTACCTATACTTATTCTAACGGTACAATGACCAAAATCGATAATCCGTCTCCTTCGGATGCGTTCAAAGTTAATTATTTCCACAGCAATGATGTGGAAAATGTGCTGTATACTAATCAGTCTCTGGAACTCTCCGCTAAGGCAGAAAATAACGGTTCGTCCTATACCTATTGTTTCGGCTATATCAAAAACGGCAAAGAGGTGCTGGGAAATTATTCTTCCAATTCATCCGCTGCCTTTGATATAAAAGAGCAAACAACTGTTACCCCTGTTGTTTATATCAAAGACAATAAAGGCAATACAGTGAAGAAAACGGGCAAAACAATTTCTGTTAAGAATGCATTTGAATTGACCACATTTCAATCCAACAGCAGCAGTAACCTGTCCGTTGGAAGTGATTACAGCGTAAAAATGGGTCTTACCAGCTGTGTTGATCCAAAACAGTCTGTAAACGTTGTTGCGTTAATGTTCAGAAATAATAACTTCGATCAATTTGGCTCATATGATGTTAATGGAGTGTATGAAAATACCAAAGCATTTGAAATCAATGAGCCGGGCTATTATGAAGTAATCTATTATACATATGACTTCGATGACAGAAGAATACTGTGGAAGGATTCATTCTATGCAGGTGCGGTCGGCAGTAAGTGCGAAGTATACTATAATGGGTCTTCCACCACGAAGATGTATTACAGTACCGACGATGGCAAAACATTTAAGTCGGTTAGTATGAGTAAGAATACCAAGTACAAATCAGCACAGTACTATGCATCTATCGGTTCACTTTCCGGTTCAGCTAAGGTGTACTTTGTAGATGCAAACAATAACAAAGATGATAACAATGGCAGTTATTATGTTTTGACAAACGGTAAATATCTGTTTAATTACGGCAGCTTTTATGCTATCAAAAATGACAGCGATCCAGTGAAAATCAAGGAAACAGATATTACCCTTTACCGTAAAAACGCTAAGGGCGAAAATGAAGTTGATGAAACCGGAAAATTCCAAAGCAATGGAAGTATTTTTGTTCAGGCTGATCTGAATTCCGAGGATGCTTTCGAAGGTCGTTTGTGGGAATTTGGATATACTACTCAGGATGGCAGAAAATTCGTTGACGCAAAATACTATTCCAGTTCGTGGTATGAATATCGTACTATGAATATCACTGAGTGTGCTTCCGTTAAGCCGTATATTACAGTGACTGATATTTATGGCAATACCGATACCAAGGTATTTGATGACATTAAAGTACATAATGCAGTGATAAAAAAATTCGATGTGACACCGTCAGGCAAGGCTTATGTCGGCAATAGGGTTCAGCTTTATACGGAGTTCACTTATGCGTCTTCCAGCTGTAAAGTAAAATATGAAATTAAGAAAAACAACAAGGTTTACTTTACGGACACAAAAGAAGCCAAGAATAACAGAACTTCCTGGACCGTAACCGAGGCAGGAACCTATACCGTCAGTGTTGCTGTTATCTCTGACTACGGTACAGAGGAAGAAGCGCAAGAAACACTTACAGTAGTAAGTTTGGATGAATTCAAGATCAAGAGCTTTACTACTGCATCACGCTCAGAAATTATCTATCCGGAGCATGTGAAGGTGACGGTATCCATAGAAGGCGGCAAAGCTCCTTATCAATATCAGTTTGGCTACTTGAAAGACGGTAAATCTATGTATTACAGCACCCAAACGGACAATGCAACCAGTATGGATTGGGACTTTGTTTTCTCGGAAGTTGGTGCAAAATATACTCCGATTGTATATGTTACTGATGCAGCCGGAAAAACGGCTAATAAGCAGCTTAACCCGATTATGGTATATGAGGGACTGTCTATTACTAAGTTTAAGGCAACCCCGAATTCTTCTGTGAAGGTGAATACAGCAGTAACGTTCGATGTAGCTGTACAGAATGCTGAATTGAAAGATGGAAAACTCAGCTCTGCTGTGATTACTATTAATAAAGGAGATACTAAAGTTACCGAGCTTGACTATCGAGCAGGTGAAAATGTATGGACTCCTACCGCAGCGGGAACCTATACTGCTAAATTAAAAGTAACCGATGCTAATTTTGTATCTCGAGAATCAACTCTTACTATTACAGTAGAAGAAGATAACCCTGTTACCGAAAACGAAGTAACGATTTACTACAAAGGCTATTCCTCTCCGTACATTCATTATCAGGTAGACGGTGGCAGCTGGACCAATGCTCCGGGTTATGCGATGACAGCTACCACCGAGCAGTCAGGTTATACTCATAAGTACACCATTAAACTCGGTCAAAAGACCTTTGCTACGGTATGCTTCAATGACGGCGGCAACAGCTGGGACAGCAACAACGGTTCCAACTACAAGTTCAATAAGGGTACATATGGTTACTCGGGCGGCAAGATCGTAGAGATCAG
>CADCOE010000045.1 GCA_902802985.1 uncultured Ruminococcus sp. | reverse complement strand
TGCCGGTAGTGGGACTCGAACCCACACGCCCTTGCGGACAACAGATTTTGAGTCTGTCTCGTCTGCCAATTCCGACATACCGGCATACAGCACATCAAAACAACAAACCCATTATATACTAAAAAACAGCATTTGTCAATTAAAATTTTTAATTCTGTTTTAAAAAAAATTGCTTTACAAATAGATAAATTTATGATATATTTATTAATTATTAAGAACAGTTATTGTTTTAGGGGATGTTGGAATGCATATGAAACGTAATTTCAGTGCGAAGCGTGAAGCTATTTATCAAACGCTTGCGTCTACTCACTCTCATCCTACCGCAGAATGGGTTTATGAACGATTAAAACCAAAAATACCGGATCTGAGTTTGGGCACGGTTTATCGTAATATATCTGTGTTCCGAGAAATGAATTTGATCAAATCTGTTGGAGTTGTTAATGGACAGGAACGATTTGATACCGATATGTCACAGCATTCGCATTTTGTTTGTACAAAATGCTTTAAAATTGTTGATGTTCCCGAATTAAAAAATTTTGCTGATAAAAACATATATGAGTATATTAATCATCAATGTAATGTTACCGTCCAAAGTCATAATATGCTATTTTATGGAATTTGTGGTGATTGTAAGCACCAATGATCAGTGATGTCAATATCTGAATGGATATTTGATATAATACTAAAGAACAACGGAGGATTACAAAATGAAAAAGTTTGTCTGTACAGTATGTGGTTATGTGTATGAGGGTGCCGAAGCTCCCGATCAGTGTCCGCAGTGTAAAGCTCCTAAAGAAAAATTCAAGGAATCGACAGCAGCTGCTTCATATGCCACGGTTCATGAAGTAGGTGTTGCAAAAGGAGTTGATAAAGAAATTTATGACGGTCTGGTTTCCAACTTCAATGGGGAATGCTGCGAAGTAGGTATGTATCTCGCAATGGCAAGGGTGGCAGACAGAGAAGGCTATCCCGAAGTAGCAGCTGCCTTCACAAAGTATGCTTTTGAAGAGGCAGAACATGCAGCTAAATTTGCCGAGCTTTTGGGTGAAGTGCTGACAGACAGTACCAAGAAAAATCTCCAAATGCGTGCGGATGCAGAGGCAGGTGCCTGTGCAGGTAAATTTGAACTTGCTAAAAAAGCGAAGGCACTCAACTTGGATGCCATCCACGATACTGTTCACGAAATGGCAAAGGACGAAGCACGCCACGGTGCAGGCTTTGCAGGACTGCTCAAGAGATATTTCGGTGAGTAATTGATCGAACCGTAAGATGTTTTTCAAGGAGGATAAGCTTAAAGAGGCTTGTTCTCCTTTATTTTTGCAAAAAAAGACGCTCGGAAAACCTCCGAGCGAATAGAGAGTGGCTGCTGCAATAAAATATCAGTTAAACATAGCAAGAATGGTATCTTTTGATTGTACGCCGACTTTAGTATCAATATTTTTTCCGTCTTTAAAAGCTACCAGCATTGGAATACTCATTACATTGAAGTTTTGTGCCAGTTCAGGCTGTTCATCCACATTAATTTTGCCGAATTTGATATTGCTATTTTCTTCGGAAAGTTGTTCGATCACAGGGGAAAGCATTTTGCAGGGCATACACCAGCTTGCCCAGAAATCCAGAAGAACGGGTTTGTCTGATTGAAGAACCTCTGCTTTAAAATTATCTTTTGTGATTTCTATTACTGCCATTTTGAATATCTCCTTTACATAAAATTTGATGTATTTATTATAACCGCTTTTAAGAGAAAATTCTGTAACTTTGTCACCAAAAAATAAATTATCAAATTATATTTTATAAAATATAATCTATCTTTCTATTATCTTGACATTGGTTAAGAATTTTGATATAGTGTTAGATACAGTTAAATATGAAACGAACGGCGGATGCAGGACGAGAGGGATTCTGCGTAATTGGGAATTCGGTGCAAATCCGAAACAACTGTCATTACCGTGATCGGTGATTGCCGTAAGTCGGAATACTCCCGCTGTTTGTGGTATTGCAGTCTTGGACAAAGAAGAAGTGCAGCCGATTTTCAGTTTGCATCTGTATTGTGATTATTGAACAATATGGCTTTGATCAAGCTGTTAAAATCAGTTGTGCTTTCTTTGTTCTTAGAGATAAAGAAAGCTTTTTTATTTATTGGAGTTGTCGCTATGACAAATGACGCAAAAACAAATATTGCACTGGAACTTTTGAGAAGTAAGGCACGGGAATTAAATGCTTTGCCTAAAAAAAGTGATTTTTCACCGACTGACGTTTGTTTTATCAAGCAAAAACTCGGTGCGTGGCCTCGTGCATTGGAAGCAGCAGGTCTGAAAGAACCGCCTGCCGTTTCTGCCAAACAGAAGTCATACCGCAAACGTCAACGAATGAAAAAAGCAAGAAAACAAAACAAAACTGAACGGAGGAACCAAGAATGAAAAAATCAATGAAGTTTTTGTCTGTACTCACAGGAAGTGCCTTGTTGTTTTCTATGCTGCCGTTTTATGTATCTGCGGCAGAGGGCAAGGGAAAAGTCAGAGTGATTGTCAGAAACGATACCTTTACAGAAGCAAAGGGAGCCAAATGGGACGGAGTACTATTTGACAAGTATGTTGACATTGATAACAATTCCAATGCGTTTACAGCCCTTGTTAAGGCAATCGAGGATAACGGTTATACGTGTACGGGTGCCGATACAGGCTATATTAGTGCTGTTAATGGTTTGGATGCAAGTGACGGCGGCAGTATGGGAGGCTGGCTGGGAGCAATCGATGATTGGATCGTTGATGATTCCCTTTCATCGTTTACTGTCAGTTCCGGAAAGCTTCGTGACGGCGATGTTATCAGTTTTGAGTATTCGCTCAGTTGGGGCAGCGATCTGAATTATGATTGGGCAGGAACAGATACTTCACTGCTTGACCTGATTGTTAGCGGAGGAACACTTTTACCGGCGTTTTCCGGCAGCAATACTACTTACAAATTAACTGTTCCCGCAGAAAACACCGAAATCAGCATTGTTCCAAAAGCGGTCAATCGTAACTTCCGCACCAAAATCTATAAAAATAACTATACTCCTGCCGAACTGGGAAGTGATATACAGCACGGTCAGAGTTTTACCGTATCGGAGGGAGATATTGTTTATGTAGGCGTTGCCAATGCTGCTTGGTCAGGAATTACTTCAACGGATATTAAGGAAACGGTATATCAAATTTCTGTTAATAAAGAAACGGAAGTCGTGGACACAGCAGTAAATAGTGTCATCAGTCTGATCAACGTTATCAATGTTGAAAGTCCCACTTATTTTGAAGTGTATAGGGCAAGGCAGGAATATGACAAGTTGACGGATGCACAAAAAGAAAAGGTCAGCAACTATGATGTTCTTGTCAAAGCAGAAAAAGATTTGTTTACCGTTTCGGTTGATTATGACAAATTGGTAGAAATGTTGGACAAGATCTATCCCGAGCCTTATGAGGCAGGCGATGAATGGAAATTGATAATTCGTGCCAGATGTGGTCAGCTTTCAGAGGATGCCAAGGCAAAGTATCTGGAAAGTGTAAAAAAATATGTGAAGGAAAAGGGCAGCAATGTTCTAAATGATAAAATGGCAACAGAAAATGCCAAGTATGTTCTCGCATTGACCGCAGCAGGCATTGATCCGGTCGATATTGACGGCTACGATTTGACAAAGCCGTTGATGGATTATGAGTATGTCAGCAAGCAGGGAATCAATGGTGTACTGTATTCATTGCTTGCACTCCAAAGTCACAACTATGCTGCTGATACAACAGTCAAGGAAAAATATGTACTTCATATTCTTGAAGCACAAACAGCAGATGGCGGATGGGCGCTGACAGGTGATACAGCAGATGTTGATATGACCGCTATTGCCCTGCAGGCACTGGCACCTTATGATAGTAGTGAAGAGGTAAAGGCAGACGTTCACGGGGCAATCGAAAAAGCACTTGAATTTCTTTCAAATGCACAGTATTCCAATGGTTCATATCCCTCTTTTGACGGTACTCTCAATGCAGAAAGTACATCACAAGTGATGATTGCGCTGCAAGCACTTGGAATTGATATTGATACTGACTCACGTTTTGTCAAGGGCGGAGGCAGTTATTTGACAGGCAGTACGGTATTTTCAGGATTACTTTCGTTCCTGAAAGACGATGAAACCTTCTCCCACACAATGGGCGGTGATTCTAATGTCTATGCCACTATTCAGTCCTATCTTGCTATGGCAGCCTATACACGTACTGTCAACAAGCAGACCGCACTTTATGATATGACGGATGTTATCTTTGCCACATCGAAGGAAGAAAGCACCAAGACAGAGAGCAAAACGGAAAATAAAACTTCCTCTGTAACTTCCTCTTCGTCCGTTTCTTCCCGATCCGATGCCTCGGTTTCGTCAGCATCATCATCGACAGAGGCTGCACAGGCCAATGCCGTTAACACAGGTGATGCCGGCAGTTCTGTGTGGATTGCTCTGTCGGTACTGACACTTTCAGTAGTTATTTTTGGTATTTTGAAAAAAGATTATCTGCTGAAGACGATCACCGATAACTGATTGTTCAAAGGCTGTTCCTTTAACGGAGCAGCCTTTGCTGACGAACAGAGAATGTATAAAGGATATTTTTGTATTGCTTGGTATTTTGCCATTATACTTTCAAGGAGTTTATCAAAATGAATTGGCTGAAACAACATCATAAATCCATTATTATTGCTGCTATTGTTACAGGGGTACTTTCGGTTGCCTTTTTCTTTTCGGAACAACCTGTCAACGATGTGTTTGACGATCAAAAAGCAATATCCGCTGTATCAGAAACGACCATCATTCCTTCTCCATCTGTTGAGCCATCAATCCACCCGAATGTTTCTTCCGACATTGCTTCATCAATCGAAGAATTCGTTTCAGTGTCCGAGATCACTAACCCTGCGTCATTAGCAGAGTCCTCCTTGTCAGTATATACGGAAAGTGAGACAAGTAAGCCGAGTCGGGCAGCAGAAACTCAAAAAGAGGATGTCAGTCAACTTGAACTGTACCCTGATGAATTTTCAACCGAAGAATTACCGATAGTTGGTACGGAAAGTGATTTTTTGGAAAGATCGGAAATACCTGTGCAAAGCAGTGCTCCTACAATCTCTTCCCCGTCGGAAGAAATCCCTGAAAACTGCTGTACACTATCTGTTTTTTGTACCACCGCCGTGAATAACAGCAGTTTATCAGCATCGGTGAAAGCGGTTTTGCCTTCAGACGGAATTATTCTACAAGGAACATCAGTAAAGTTTGAAGAGGGAGAGAGTGTGTTCGATATAACAAAAAGGGTATGTATGGAACAGCGTATTCCTTTTGAATTTTCGATTACTCCCGTTTACAATACGGCATATGTGGAAGGAATTTTTAATTTGTACCAATTTGACTGCGGCAGTGCCTCAGGTTGGGTATATAGTGTCAATGGAATATTTCCAAGTTACGGCTGTTCGGAGTATAAGCTGAAAGACGGTGATCGGATCGAGTGGCATTACACCTGCAATTTAGGTAAGGATGTGGGCGATAATGGTTAACAAGGAGAACAATATAAAGGCAAAAGGTAGAAAAAGCACATTTGCCGAATATCATCCGATTGTACAGTTTGTTTGTTATTTGTCTGTATTGACTGGTGCAATGTTTTTCAGACAGCCAATCTTAACTTCCATCTCTTTTTTGTCGGCCCTGCTGTATGCTGTCCATATTGGAAGATCAAAGACCCTACATATAATATTAATCTATATGGTTCCAATGTTTGCGGCTGTCAGTCTGCTCAATCCGATGTTTAACCACGCAGGCGTTACCATATTGACCTATCTTCCCGATGGAAATCCTCTTACAATGGAGTCAATGGTATTTGGTATAGTATCAGCGTTGATGTTTTCAGCCGTTATACTTTGGTGTATGTCAATGCACTGCATTATAACGTCAGACAGAGTGATTTATTTATTTGGTAAGGCAGCTCCTAAGCTTGGTTTGTTGATTTCAATGATAATGCGTTTTATTCCGAAATTATCATTTCAGTTTCGGCAAATCAGGATGGCAAGGCATTGTATGGGACGGGACATCACGGATGGTAATTTGATAAAGCGTATCTCTCACGCGGTCAGAATTTTTTCGGCAGTACTGCAGTGGGCGATGGAAAATGCAATAGATACTGCCGATTCTCTCAAAAGTCGTGGATACGGGTTGCCGCATAGAACCTCCTATTCGCTGTTTCGCTTTGAAAAGCGTGACGGAGCGTTGCTGACATTAGTCCTGTTGTGGGATACAGCAATAGGTATTTTGTGGTCATATGGTTTTGCTGATTTTGACTATTATCCTGTCATCAGCACGATCCATATGGAAATACCCGAGGCAGTGATGTATACTTTTTATACGGTGTTGTGTTTTGTGCCGCTGATAACAGACAAGATAGGGGACAGAAAATGGAACAGTTTCAAATTGATCAACTGACGTTTACATATAATGAAGCCCAAATGAAAACGCTGACAGATATTTCTTTTTCTGTCAGCCAAGGAGAATTTCTGGTGATATGCGGTTTATCGGGCAGCGGAAAAAGTACTCTTCTGAGGCAGCTTAAAAGCTGTATGACACCATATGGAGAGCAGAGCGGCAGTATTTTATTTGAGGGTAAACCGCTTGAGACGGTTGATTTTAGGACGCAATCGCAAAAAATCGGATTTGTAACACAATCACCGGATAATCAATCCGTTACGGATAAGGTATGGCACGAGTTGGCGTTCGGATTAGAAAGTTTGGGTCTTGACAATGTGACGATCAGACAACGTACCGCAGAATTGGCGGCTTTTTTTGGAATAGAAAAATGGTATGAAAAGAGTGTAGACGAACTTTCGGGAGGACAGAAGCAGTTATTGAACCTTGGCTCCGTTATGGTAATGCGGCCATCTGTTTTGATACTCGACGAACCAACATCACAGCTTGACCCGATTGCATCGGAGAACTTTATTGCAATGCTGATGAAAATTAATCGTGAGCTTGGCACCACTGTTATTATGACAGAACATAGCCTTGGAGAAATCTTTCCGATATGCGACCGTATCATTGTGATGTCGGACGGAAAAATTGTGTCAGACAATACCCCACGTGAAATTTGCCATTATCTTTACCAGCAAAAAAATGAAATGTTTGACGCAGTGCCGTCACCTGCCAGAATATATGAATATGCGAATATCGATAATGTTGACAATAGCAACGTTCCTCTTTCAGTAGCGGAGGGTAAAGTATGGTTAAAAAAACTGTCGCAAAGCCGACCGCTGCAAAAGCTGCCGAAGAATGAAGTAAGCCGGCATTCATTTCCTCCAAAATTGATGCTTGACAATGTATATTTTCGATACCATCGAGAGATGGATGATGTCATAAAAGGACTGTCGCTGAAAGCCTACAGCGGTGAACTTCTGGCTGTCATCGGCGGCAACGGTGCAGGAAAAACAACTTTATTTTCATTGATTTGTGGTATGAATAAGCCGTATAGAGGGAAAATGATGTTGGATGGAAAATGGGTCAGCAGTATTCCGTCTGATGTTAAAACAGTGATGCTGCCTCAAAATCCTTCTTTACTTTTTGTGAAGGATACGGTGGAAAAAGATTTATTTGAGGTATTGGAAAATACCAAAGTATCCTCCAATGAAATGATCGAAAAAATAAACAGCGTTGTTAATTTGTGTGGTATTGGAGAACTACTTGACAGACATCCGTATGATTTGTCGGGAGGAGAACAACAGAAAGCGGCACTGGCTAAGCTATTGCTGACAGAGCCTGATATTTTGCTGCTGGATGAACCGACAAAGGGATTGGATGCTCATTATAAAAAACATTTTGCTGCCATTCTTCGTCAACTTGCGAAAGAGGGAGCTGCATTGATAATGGTGAGTCACGATATGGAATTTTGTGCACAATATGCTGATCGATGTGCTTTTTTGTTTAATGGTGATATTGTGGGCGAGGACAGTCCACGAAATTTTTTTTCCGACAACAGAATATATACTACTCAATGCAGTCGGATGGCAGGTGAAATCATTGACAAAGCAGTAACGGAGTATGATGTTTTGTACGCACTGGGAATAAAATATAAAAAGTGGGAACCGCCCGTTGAGCTGCCTTTCTCACAAAATACTGATCGAACAAAAAAGCATATCGAAAAAAGCTGTCAGAAAAAACAGCATCGCTTTTGGAAATGGAGTACTGCTTTTTTACTGACCGTTGTTTTTGTATGTTCGGTATTTGCTGCACTTGGAACAATGGAAATCCCCCTTTTGTCTGGAAATACTATATTTTCTTATTTTTTGATGTTTGGTTCGGCAGGAGGAACGATAGCAGTACTGGGTAATAGCAGCCGCAGTATCAAAATTGCCAGATCCAAGCGTTCTTTTTACTATACACTGATCACACTGTTTGTGATGATTGTTATAGTACCCTTGACTGTTATGGCAGGGATTATTTTTTTTGACAATACAAAATATCTTTTTATATCTCTTGTAGTAATGCTTGAGAGTATTTTTCCGTTTTATATTATTTTTGAAAAGCGTCAAATACACGCCAGAGAGTTAGTATTGGTTGCTGTGATGTGTTCTGTTTGTGTGGCGGGCAGAGCAGTATTTTATATGCTGCCACAGTTCAAACCGGTCACGGCACTAGTGATCATTGCAGGAGCGGCACTCGGCAGCGAAACAGGTTTTTTGATAGGTTCGGTCACGATGCTTGCTTCTAATTTATTTTTCGGTCAGGGAGCGTGGACTCCGTGGCAGATGTTTACTATGGGGCTGATAGGATTTTTGTCGGGACTTGTTTTTGAACGGGGGCTTCTGCCACCTAATAAAATGATGATGTCGGCATATGGTTTTATGTGTTCCTTCCTGTATGGAGCAGTGATGAACCCTTCTACATTAATTTTGACAGGCACGCCGTTAACTTCTGAAAGTTTGCTGACAGTTTATGCTTACGGCTTGCCAATGGATACGGTACACGCTGTATCTACGGCACTTTTTTTGTATATAGGGGCTGAGCCAATGATTGTTAAATTGGAAAGAATAAAACAAAAATATGGGCTAATTCGATAAATTGTATAAAAAAGTAAATAAAAACATATTTTAAAAACCGCTTTGATATGTTATAATATATTCATCATATCAAGGCGGTTTTTGTATATATTGATAATAATGTGTGACAAAAACAACTTGATAATGAAACAGTAAAGGAGAGATACCAATGTTGTTGATAGAGTATCCGAAATGTACCACGTGCAAAAGGGCCAAAGCGTGGCTGGACGAAAATCATATTGAATATACTGACCGACACATCAAGGAACATAATCCTACTTATGATGAGTTAAAGGAATGGTATGAAAGAAGCCATTTGCCATTAAAGCGTTTTTTCAATACAAGCGGTATGCTCTATAAATCAATGCAGCTGAAAGAAAAACTTCCTCAAATGAGTGAAGAAGAACAGCTTCGCCTTTTGGCTACAGATGGTATGCTGATAAAACGACCGTTGGTGGTGACAGACGATAAAGTTTTGGTCGGTTTTAAGCAGCCTGAGTGGGAAACGTATTTTCAGACTGCCGGAGAAAATGGACAATGAAAAATATTTTGAAAGACTATTTACCAATATGTCGTGAGGATATGGATAAACGAGGCTGGGATTATGTAGACTTTACTTTTGTGATCGGTGATGCCTATGTTGATCATCCATCCTTTGGTCCTGCTATTATCAGTCGACTGCTGGAATCTCATGGTTATAGAATAGGCATTGTCGCCCAACCTGATTGGAAGGACGAAAACAGCATCAATGTGTTCGGAGAACCCCGATTGGGATTTCTTATTTCCGCAGGCAATATGGATTCGATGGTCAACCATTACTCGGTATCTAAAAAAAGACGTTCCAAGGACTTTTTCACACCGGGAGGAGTGATGGGGAAACGTCCTGATCACGCTACTGTAGTCTATGGCAATCTAATTCGCCGCACTTATCGCCATAAGCCTGTTATCATCGGCGGCATTGAAGCCAGTCTCAGGAGAATGGCACATTATGACTATTGGGATGATACACTGAAACGTTCTGTACTGCTGGATTCACAAGCAGATATTCTTTCCTATGGAATGGGAGAACATTCTATGGTGGAAATCGCAGATGCACTCAACAGCGGCATTCCTGCAGAGGAAATCACCTTTGTAAGAGGAACCGTCTACCGATCGAAATCTTTGAAAAACTTACCCGAATATATTATGCTTCCGACTTATGACAGCCTGAAAGCGGATAAGCTGAATTATGCCAGAAGCTTTTATACGCAGTACTGTAATACGGATGCTTTTTCAGGCAAGGTGCTTGTTGAACCGTACGAAAACGGATTGTATGTGGTACAAAATCCGATGTCTAAACCACTGACACAGGAAGAAATGGACAGCGTTTATGCTTTGCCGTATATGCGAAATTATCATCCCTGTTATGAGAGCGCAGGCGGAGTTGATGCCATCAAAGAAGTGAAATTCAGTTTAATTAGTAACCGAGGGTGTTTTGGCGGATGCAGTTTTTGTGCATTGACCTTTCATCAAGGACGCATTATACAAACACGCAGTCACGAGTCTATCATCAATGAGGCAAAAGAAATTATCAAAGATCCTGAATTTAAAGGATATATTCACGATGTAGGCGGACCTACTGCTAATTTCCGTCATACTTCGTGCCGGAAACAGCTTACCAAAGGGGTTTGCACCAATAAACAGTGCTTGTTTCCCAAACCGTGTAAAAATCTGACGGTGGACCATACAGACTATCTTTCTCTTTTAAGAAAGCTGCGGGCACTTCCGGAAGTGAAAAAAGTTTTTATCCGTTCCGGCATACGCTTTGATTATATTATGGCGGACAAGGATGACACCTTTTTCAAGGAAATGTGTCAGTACCATATCAGCGGTCAGCTTAAGGTTGCTCCCGAACACATTGCAGACGCTGTTTTGTCAAAAATGGGAAAGCCAGAGAACAGTGTTTATCGCAGCTTTTGTAAAAAATATGCCAAAATCAATAAAGATCTCGGTAAGCCGCAGTATTTGGTGCCGTATTTGATGTCATCCCATCCCGGTTCCACGATTAAGGAGGCGATCGCTCTTGCGGAATATCTGAGGGATTTGGGCTATATGCCTGAGCAGGTGCAGGATTTTTATCCGACACCGTCTACCATTTCTACTTGTATGTATTACACAGGAGTGGACCCAAGGACGATGGAGCCTGTTTATGTTGCTCATAATCCGCACGAAAAAGCAATGCAAAGAGCTTTGATACAATATAAAAACCCAAAAAATTATGATTTAGTACACGAAGCTCTGGTTACAGCTCATCGCACCGATTTGATCGGCTATGATAAAAAGTGTCTGATTCGTCCAAGAAATACCAGGGACGTCAACGGCAGAGCCAATCAATCCAGACATTCCGTACCGCTGACCGAAGCGGAAAAGAAATACGGTATATCTTTTGAAAAATATGACAATATGCTCAATGCATCCAAGAGTAAAAAAAATAATGTCGGTAAAAACAACCGTACATCAAAAAGTAAAAAACGGAAATCATAAAATGAAAATTCATTGATTTTTGTTTGTGATAATTTTATTTCATTGATAGGGGGGTGAATAGTATGTTGTGGATATGGATTGCGGTAATTGTTATTTCGTGCCTTCTGGAGTGGTTTACACCGGTTCAGTTGGTATCGATCTGGGCAGTACTGGGAGGAATAGCGGCTCTTGCACTGGAGCTTTGCGGAGTAGATATGACCGTACAGATTATTGTATTCTTTGTCGTTACTATCCTTGCCGTTATCTTGACTCGTCCATTGGCCAAAAAATTGACAAAGTTTTCTTTTACTCCCACCAATTCCGATCAGAATATCGGCAAAATTGGTCAGGTCACCAAGGTTGTCGATCAAGATCTGGGAACACTAAGAGTCAAGGTAGAAAATAACGACTGGGCAGCTGTTACTGAAAACAAAACGGTTCTTCCTGTCGGAACTAATGTATCCATTATCCGAATAGAAGGAGTAAAATTGATCGTTGCTCCTATCAGTCGTTAACGGTATCAAATGATAGCGTTATATTTTAATGAAAGAAAGAGGTAATTCATTATGCCAGGAGGATTAATTGCATTTATTATAATAATAGCATTATTTGTTTGTATATTGATCGCTAATATTAAGGTAGTACCACAAGCAAACGCCTATGTTATTGAACGTTTTGGCGTGTATTATAAAACATGGAATCAGGGTATCCACGTGAAAATTCCGTTTATGGATAGAATTTCCAAAAAAATCTCTCTTAAAGAGCAGGTAGTGGACTTTCAGCCGCAGTCTGTTATCACACGTGATAACGTATCAATGCAGATCGACACGGTAGTTTATTTTGAAGTGACCGACCCCAAACTTTATACCTATGGTGTTGAGCGTCCGATTATGGCAATCGAAACATTGTGTGCCACCACACTTCGTAATATTATTGGTGAACTGGAACTGGATAATACACTCACATCACGTGATAAGATCAACGGCAGAATTCGTGAAATTCTTGACGAAGCAACAGATGCGTGGGGCATTAAAGTAAAGCGTGTTGAATTGAAAAATATTTTGCCGCCCCGTGAAATTCAAGTAGCGATGGAAAAGCAAATGAAAGCAGAACGTGAGCGTCGTGCCAGAATTTTGGATGCCGAAGGTGAAAAGACCAGCCAGATTTTGGTGGCAGAAGGTCATAAAGAAGCAGCTATTCTTCGGGCAGATGCTATCAAGGAAACCAAAATTCGTGAGGCACAGGGTGAAGCAGCCGCTATTCTTGCGGTACAAAGAGCATATGCCGATTCACTCAGAATGCTTAATCAGGCTGCACCAACAGACCGTGTCATTGCCCTCAAGAGTCTTGAAACCTTTACGAAAGTAGCGGACGGAAGAGCTACCAAA
The DNA here is from genome assembly GCA_902802985.1 of uncultured Ruminococcus sp. GTDB lineage: Bacteria > Bacillota > Clostridia > Oscillospirales > Acutalibacteraceae > UBA1213. The sequence goes on along the minus strand of CADCOE010000045.1, from coordinate 58,467 downwards.
ATTATTATTCCATCAGAAATACAGTCGATGGCGAGTCTTACAACTTCGCTCAAAGAATTGGTAGTAGAAGGAGAAATCGACAAGACGGCGAAACAATCTTCGGTACAGACAGAAACGGCTTCAAACTTCTCACCGACTACAGCCCAAAGTTCACTGCCTCAGTTTGATCAACAGGCAGCACTAAGAGCAAAAGCACAGCAAGTATTGCAGCAGAATGCACCCAGACAATAAAATAATTTTTCCAAGACCGATATTTCACTATATCGGTCTTGCATTTTTTCAGAATATAATATAAAATATGGAAAGGCAGAGTGTATATCAATGGCAGTACTTTCCTGACCGAAAGTTAAAAGTTTTTGTCCGGGTTCCCTTAAAAGCTTGTGGGTAACCAGCAGGACAAAATCTTGAAGCTGCCGGTATGCATAAATTACTTGAAAGGAAGCAGGATTATGTCAGAACAGAAAAAGGTTGCTGTAATTATGGGCAGCGACAGCGATTTCCCGACGGTATCGGGAGCAATTAAAACTCTTAACGCTTATGGAGTACCGTTTGAGGTGCACGTGATGTCGGCACACAGAACTCCCAAAGAAGCAGAGGAGTTTTCGGCAAATGCCCGCAGAAACGGCTTTGGTGTGATTATTGCTGCAGCAGGCAAGGCAGCACATTTGGGAGGCGTTCTTGCCGCCAACACAACCGTTCCCGTTATTGGTATTCCGATCAAGTCATCAACACTGGATGGGCTTGATGCCCTTTTGGCAACAGTACAGATGCCAAAAGGTATTCCTGTTGCGACAGTGGCTATTGACGGAGCAGATAACGCAGCTATTCTTGCTGTTCAGATACTGGCACTTTCCGATGACCGGCTTGCAGAAAAGCTGGAAGCCGAAAAGACCGCTATGAAAGAAGGCGTAGCGAAAAAAGATAAGGCAATTCAACAAAAGGTGCAGGAATTGCTCCAATCGTAATAATATATTTTAGATTACTGTTTTCCAATAACAGGACAATAAGAGGATAAGAGGAGCTTTTTTATGTCTGAGTTACATGATGAATGCGGCGTTTTTGGAATTTTTCGAAACGACGATGAACTGGATATAGTAGAGGAAACCTATCTTGCTCTGTACGCACTTCAGCACAGAGGTCAGATCGGTGCAGGGATTGCCGTCAATAATAACGGTAATATTCAATATCATAAAGATTATGGAATGATTCCCGAGGCATTGCCGGAAACAGAGCTTTTGCGATTGGGGAATGGACAGATCGCACTTGGTCACGTAAAATATTCCTCGGGGGAACACGTTGACAGTGCCAACCTTGCACCACTTGCTATGCGTTATATTAAAGGACAGATAGCTCTTTGTATGAACGGGGCATTGACTAATTACCCCGAACTTCGTGATGATCTCAATCGAGGTGCAGCTATCTTTCAGTCAAACGGCGATACCGAAATTATTGCGTATTTGATTGCCCGTGCCCGAATTAAATCTGCTACCATAGAAGAAGCTGTACAGGATGCTGTGAAGCGATTGAAAGGAGCCTATGCCGTTGTTTTGATGTCTCCCAGCAAGCTGATCGGTGTACGTGATCCGATGGGTATACGGCCTCTTTGCTATGGAAAAATCGGAGACAACTATGTGATCACTTCCGAATCGTGTGTATTTGACTCTTTGGGAGGAGAATTTATCCGTGATGTACAGCCTGGAGAAATGATCGTTGTTGACAGTGACGGCATACATAGTTATACTGAAAATTGTGGCGGTAGGACGGCACTGTGTATGTTTGAATACGTATATTTTTCACGTCCCGACAGTGTAGTTGACGGAGTTCCTGTTGTCAAGGCACGCCAGCGTGCAGGCAGATTGTTGGCACAGCAGCATCCGATCGATGCGGATATTGTCTGTGGTGTTCCCGATTGTGGTATCGAATCGGCTATCGGCTATTCTATGGAATCGGGAATTCGCTATGCCACGGGACTGATCAAAAATAAGTATATTGGCAGAGCTTTTAATAACCGCAAAAGAAATGATGAGTATTTGATGCGTATTAAGCTGAATGCTTTGAAATATAATGTCGAGGGTCAGCGAGTGATTGTGATCGATGACTCTATCCTGAAAGGCAAAACCAGCCGGCATATCGTGGAATTGCTCCGACAGGCAGGAGCGAAAGAGGTACATATGCTGATTGCGTCACCGCCGTTTAAAAATTCTTGTTATCTTTCCAGCGATACCACACCAAAGGAAAATCTTATTGCATCACACAAAAGTATTGATGAAATTTGTCAGTATATCGGAGCAGATTCCATTGGGTTTCTTTCAGCGGAAAGTTTGCAGGAGATCGCCAAAGAGTGTACAATCGGTTTCTGTGATGCGTGCTTTACGGGTCACTATCCTCTTGATGTATCCGATACCTCAAGAGAAGATAAATATTCAAAAAAGATAAAATAAAAATATAACGACGGCACAGCCGTTCATCGGAGGTAAAATATGAAAAGTTTCAGTGACAGCTACAAGGCAGCAGGTGTTGACGTAACAGCAGGCTACCGTTCTGTGGAGTTGATGAAAGAGCACGTGGCACGTACTATGACACAAGGTGTTTTATCGGGTATCGGCGGCTTCGGCGGTCTTTTTGAAATTGATACTACCGGTATTAACAAGCCTGTATTGGTTTCAGGTACGGACGGTGTTGGCACAAAGCTCAAAGTAGCTTTTTTGCTTGACAAACACGATACAGTCGGTATAGACTGCGTGGCAATGTGCGTCAATGATATTATCTGCTGTGGAGCAAAGCCGCAGTTTTTCCTCGATTATATTTCTATAGGCAAAAATTATCCCGAAAAGGTAGCCGAGATCGTTAAGGGTGTTGCTGAAGGTTGTGTACAGAGCGGTTGTGCACTCATTGGCGGTGAAACGGCAGAGCATCCCGGTATGATGCCCGAGGATGAATATGATCTTGCAGGTTTTTCGGTAGGCGTTGTGGATAAAGATAAAATTCTCCAACCAGAAACGCAGAAGGCAGGAGATGTGATGATTGGTATTCGTTCCAGCGGCGTACACTCTAACGGTTTTTCGCTTGTTCGTAAGGTATTTGACATCAGCGAAAAAACAGTGGCCTGTTATTATGATGAGCTTGGTGCTACTTTGGGAGAGGCCCTTCTGACTCCGACAAGAATTTATGTAAAGGCCATTCTTTCGTTGATTGACAACGTAAAAGTAAAGTCTGTTTCCCACATTACAGGCGGCGGTTTCTATGAAAACATTCCTCGTTCTCTTCCTGACAGTATTTCAGTAAAAATACAGCGTAAGGATGTACAGGTATTGCCGATTTTTGACCTGATTGCCAAGACTGGCAATATTCCGGAGCGTGATATGTTTAACACATATAATATGGGTGTTGGTATGACAGTGGTAGTGGACAGTACCGATGCCGATAAGGCAATCGAGATACTTAAAGCTGCCGGTGAAGATGCTTATGTTATCGGTGAACTGGTGAACAGCGACGAAGGTGTTATCATCGAATATTGATCGCTGTACCGAAAGGAAACAGAAATATGAAAAATATTGTAGTACTTGTTTCAGGCGGTGGAACAAATTTACAGGCATTGATCGACGCACAGGAAAACGGTTTCATTCAGGGAGGTAAAATCACTTGTGTTATTTCTTCCAAACCGAGTGTATACGCTTTGGAAAGAGCCAAAAATCACGGCATTCCATCCAGAGTTATTGCCAGAAAAGAATATACCGATTCTGTAGAATACAGTAAGGCCATCCTTGCCGCATTGAATGAAGAACAGGCAGATCTGGTGGTTTATGCAGGCTTTATGACCATATTGGACGAGTTGGTCGTCAAGGCATATCCGTATAAAATGATGAATGTACATCCGGCATTGATTCCGAGTTTTTGCGGAAAAGGCTATTATGGTCTGAGAGTTCACGAAGAAGTCCTAAAAAAGGGAGTTAAGCTCACGGGAGCAACGGTTCATTTTGTCACAGAGGTGTGTGACGGCGGCCCTATTATTCTTCAGAAAGGGGTAGAAGTTCTGGATGACGATACTCCCGAAACACTCCAGAAAAGAGTGATGGAGCAAGCAGAGTGGAAAATTCTCCCACAGGCAGTTTCTTTGTTCTGCGAAGACAGATTACAGATAAAAGACAATAGGGTGATCTGTTTGCCGTAAGGAATTGATACACAGTGATTATAAACACTGACAGAAATTTATCCGAAAGGAATGTTAATATGACAGATTTAAAGACAGAAATTTCTTCTACTACTTATCCCGGCAGAGGAATTATTATTGGCAAAAGTGCCGATGGTACCAAAGCGGTGATCGGATATTTCATTATGGGCAGAAGTGAAAACAGCAGAAACAGAGTATTTGTTGCGGAAGGCAAAGACCTCAAAACACAGGCATTTGACCCCTCTAAGATTTCTGACCCGTCACTGATCATTTATGCACCTGTTCGTACACTTGAAAAGACCACGGTCGTTACTAACGGTGATCAGACCGATACTGTCAGAGAGTTTATTCTTGAGGGAAAAACTTTTGAGGATGCCCTGCGTACCCGTACCTTTGAGCCTGATCCGCCGAACTTTACTCCAAGAATTTCTGGTGTATTGGAATTGTCGGACGGTGATTTTTCCTATAAAATGTCTATCTTGAAAAGCAACGAGGGAAGAGAGGCGTCTGCATTGCGTTTCTTCTATGAATATCCACAGCCCGTAGCAGGGGAAGGACATTTTATTCACACTTATCAGTGTGACGGTAATCCGATCCCTTCTTTTGAGGGCGAGCCGACATTGATCAATATTGAAGGCGATATTGACACTTTTACCGATAATGTCTGGAATGCACTTAATGCTGACAATAAAGTTTCGCTTTATACTAGATTTATTGATCTTGCAACAGGCAAATTTGAAGACAGAATTATTAACAAAAATCAATGATCAAAAGGGGATATGAACAATGGCAAGTGAACTCGAACTGAAATACGGCTGTAACCCAAATCAAAAGCCGTCAAAAATTTATATGCAGGATGGTTCGGAACTTCCTGTTACAATACTCAACGGCAAACCAGGATATATCAACTTTTTGGATGCCTTTAATTCATGGCAGCTCGTCAGCGAACTAAAAGCAGCCACAGGGCTTCCTGCGGCAGCCTCGTTCAAGCACGTAAGTCCTGCAGGTGCAGCGGTAGCAACAGAACTTTCAGATACGCTCAAAAAAATCTATTTTGTGGATGATCTGGAACTTTCGCCTATTGCCAGTGCTTATGCAAAAGCAAGAGGAGCAGACAGAATGTCCTCTTACGGTGACTGGGTTGCTCTTTCTGATACCTGTGACAAGCAGACGGCACTGCTTCTTCAAAGAGAAGTATCTGACGGCATTATTGCCCCTGATTATACGGAGGAAGCACTGGAAATTCTTAAATCAAAACGTAAGGGTACCTATAACGTAGTAAAAATAGACACCTCTTATGTTCCTGCTGAAATTGAGCATAAGCAGATATATGGCATCACTTTTGAACAGGGCAGAAATAATCTTAAAATTGACGAGGAAATGCTCAAAAATATTGTAACTGAAAACAAAGAACTGACAGAAGACGCCAAACGTGACCTCATCATCGCTCTTATCACATTGAAATATACTCAGTCTAACTCTGTATGCTATGCCAAGGATGGACAGGCCATCGGTGTAGGAGCAGGTCAGCAGTCAAGAATTCACTGCACTCGTCTTGCCGGCAACAAAGCAGATATATGGTATCTCCGTCAATGTCCCAAAGTGCTTGCGCTGCCGTTTAAAGACAATATTCGTCGTCCCGACCGTGATAATACTATTGATGTTTATATCTCGGATGACTATGAGGATGTATTGGCAGACGGCATTTGGGAACAGTTCTTTACCACGAAGCCGGAACCGCTGACCAAAGAAGAGAAAAAAGAATGGCTTGCTACATTTAGCGGTGTTTCCCTTGGATCGGATGCGTTCTTCCCGTTCGGCGACAATATTGAACGTGCAAAACGCAGCGGTGTACAGTATATTGCACAGCCGGGCGGCTCTATCCGTGATGACAATGTTATTGATACTTGCAATAAGTATCATATGACGATGGCGTTTACAGGCATTCGTCTGTTCCATCACTAATTCAAACAGGGAGGAACCTTGCATGAAAATTCTTGTAATCGGCAGCGGTGGACGTGAACATGCGATTATCCGCAAGCTGAAAGAAAGCCCTAAAGCAGAAAAGATTTATGCTGCACCGGGCAATGGCGGTATCTCAAAGGATGCAGAATGTGTTGACATCAATGTAATGGACAAGGAAAAGATGGTTGCTTTTGCCAAAGAAAACAATATAGATCTTGTTTTTGTGGCTCCGGATGATCCATTGGCAGCCGGTATGGTAGATGCACTGGAGGGAGCAGGTATTCGTGCGTTTGGTCCCCGTGCCAATGCGGCGGTCATAGAGAGCAGTAAGGTCTTTTCTAAAAACCTGATGAAAAAATATAATATTCCAACCGCCGGATATGCTGTTTTCGATGATCCGAAAGAGGTTATGGCTTACATTGAAAAACAAAATAAATATCCGATTGTCATCAAGGCGGATGGTTTGGCACTCGGCAAAGGTGTTATTATTGCACAAAACCATAGTGAAGCACAGGCTGCCGTCAAAGAGATAATGGAAGATAAGAAATTTGGCGATTCCGGCAACAACGTTGTTGTTGAAGAATTTCTGACAGGTCCCGAAGTGTCAGTGCTTGCCTTTACAGACGGCATATCACTGAAACCGATGGTATCGTCTAAAGATCACAAAAGGGCTTATGATAATGATGAGGGGCTCAATACCGGCGGTATGGGTACCATCAGTCCTAACCCGTATTACACTGATGAAATGGCAGAAATTTGCCGAAAGACTATTTTTGAACCGACAGTAGCTGCAATGAACAGCGAGAACCGTAAATTTAAGGGTTGTTTGTATTTTGGTCTGATGATTACTTCCGATGGACCGAAGGTAATCGAGTACAATGCACGTTTTGGAGATCCCGAAGCACAGGTCGTTCTTCCTCGGCTCAAAACCGATTTGGTGGATATTATTGAAGCAGTAATTGATGAAAGACTTTCACAACTGGATATTGAGTGGAGCAAGGAAACAACTGCTTGTGTAGTAATGGCATCGGGTGGTTATCCTCTTTCTTACAAAAAAGGAATAGAAATGTATGGACTTGATGAAAACGGCCAAGTAGAAGGAGTCACAGTTTACCACGCAGGTACTAAGTTTGAAAACGGGAAGTTTTACACTAACGGTGGACGTGTGCTTGGTGTGACCGCTGCTGCAGAAACACTGGATAAGGCACTTGATAAAGCGTATGATGCTGTCAAGAAAATCTCTTTTGAGGGAGCACACTACCGTACGGACATCGGAAAAACAAAATAATGCAACATTACTGTAAAAAAAATGATGTTTTATCACAAACAGCCGTCCAAACGGCTGTTTGTTTTACTTTCATTTTTTATTTTATATTCCAATTTATAATTTTTCTGATATTTTTAATTTTTCATTGCAAATTTATTTTATTAGGTGTAAAATAATACCGATTGTACTATATTTTATGGAGGTAATAATATGAATTTCTCCGAAATGCGATACGAACGTCCTGATATAGAATTATCCGCTGCTTTTGCCGAACAGTTGAAATTGAAATTTCAAAATGCTGTTACTTTTTCTGAAGCGGATGCCGCATTGATGCAATGGGATGATTTTACTGCCCATATTGATACAATGATCAATCTTGCTTATGTGCGTCATACGATTGATACTACCGATGAATTTTATGACAAAGAGGTGGAATATATTGATGAAATTTCACCTAAATTTACAGAAATACAGCAAAGCTTTGCCAAAGTGTTGGTGACAAGTCCGTTTCGCTCTCAATTGGAAGAAAAATACGGAAGAGTTATTTTTCTAAATGCAGAAATTTTTCTCAAAGCTTTTTCTCCTGAGATTGTTTCTGAAACACAAGAAACCAATAAACTTGAAACCGCCTATCAAAAGCTGATTGCTTCGGCACAGATAGAATTTGACGGTGAAAAGAAAACCATTTCCCAAATGTATCCTTACAAACAATCTGCAAATGATGAGATACGCCGTAAGGCTTGGAAGGCTGAAGCGGATTTTTATAACAGCCACGGAAAAGAGCTTGATGATATTTATGACAATATGGTGAAACTTCGTGATAAAATGGCACGTAAACTGGGCTATTCTAATTTTGTTCAGTTGGGATACCTGCAAATGAATCGTAATTGTTATACTGCCAACGACGTCAAAAAATTTCGTTCAGCCGTGGTCAAATACATTGTTCCGCTGGCAGACAGATTATATCGTGAACAAGCCGAACGAACAGGATTGGAATATCCGTTTACTTTTGCTGATGCGGCGTTGAAGTTCCGTGACGGTAATCCTAAGCCGCAGGGCAGTGCGGATGATATTCTTGCCGTAGGTAAAAAGCTTTACCATTCTCTTTCGCAGGAAAGCGGCGAATTTATTGATATGATGTATAACGACGGTCTGATGGATGTGCTCAGTAAAAAAGGCAAAGCAGGAGGCGGATACTGCACACAATTGGCAGATTATAAAGTTCCCTTTATCTTTGCTAATTTTAATGGCACAGCAGATGACGTTGAAGTAATCACCCATGAAGCAGGTCACGCATTTGCTTTTTATGTAGCAAGAAATATTAAGCCTTCCGATAACCAAAGTCCCACCTTGGAAGCGTGTGAGATACATTCTATGACGATGGAATTTTTCGGATGGCATTGCAGTGAGGACTTTTTTGGAACAGAAAGCAGAAAGTTTCGTTACAGTCATTTGTTCGGAGCAATCACGTTTATTCCTTATGGTACAATGGTGGATCATTTTCAGCATATTGTTTATGAAAATCCAGCAATGACACCTCTGCAACGCCATCATGTTTGGCAGGAATTGCTGCGTGTATATATGCCGTGGATGAAGTTGGATGGCTCGCCGTTTTACGGTGAAGGCAAGGGCTGGCAGCGTCAGCTTCATATCTACGAAAATCCGTTTTATTATATTGACTATTGTCTTGCACAAACCGTTGCACTGGAGTTTTGGACAATCATGCAAACCAACCGTGACGAAGCGTGGGAACGCTATATGAAATTGGTACGCAAAGCAGGTACACAAACCTTTGATGAGCTTGTACAAACAGCCGGATTAAAATCTCCGTTCGATGAACAGGCACTTCGGGAAGTAGCTGAAACAGCTGTGCAGTGGCTTGATGAAAACTCAGCTATATAGTACCAACCAAAATAATCAGTGGTGACATAAAAATGATAAAAAACTTTGTAGAATTTGATAATGTATATAAGCGTTATAAAATGGGCGAGGTAACGATTACAGCTGCCGATGGGGTTACATTTTCTATTAATGAGGGTGAGTTTGCTGTTGTTGTGGGACTAAGCGGAGCCGGCAAAACGACTGTTCTCAATATATTGGGCGGTATTGACAGCTGTGATGAGGGCAGAATTATGGTAGGCGGTAAGGACATCAGTCACCTTAATAAGCGTGAGTTGGCATCTTATCGGCGCTATGATATTGGATTTGTATTTCAGTTTTACAATTTGGTGCCAAATCTGACAGCAAAAGAAAATGTAGAGCTTGCTACGCAGATTTGTCGTGACTCCATTGATGCGGACACGGTGTTGGATAGTGTCGGTTTATCTGAACGTAAGAATAATTTTCCATCACAACTTTCCGGCGGCGAACAGCAGCGAGTATCCATCGCAAGGGCACTGGCTAAAAAACCCAAATTGTTGCTTTGTGACGAGCCTACAGGAGCTTTGGATTATAATACAGGAAAAAATATTTTGAAACTGCTTCAGACGAAATGTATTGAAGACGGTATGACAGTAGTGCTGATCACTCATAATTCTGCAATCACACCGATGGCAAATCGTGTGATCAATATGCGTAGCGGTAAAGTGATCAGCAATGTAGTTAATCATAATCCACTTCCGATTGAAAAAATTGAATGGTAATTTTCAGACAGAGATTTGTTGTGCAGTGAGCATAACCTATATCCTTTTCAAGTGCAGTTTGTAAGTTTGCCAGAGATGGCGATGCGATAGAAAGAGGGCAACAACATTTCCTTGCCGCTCATCTGAGCAATAGTAAAGGTGGAATGGATGGCAGAATATGAAGAAACAAGGGAAAAAATCGCTGCGTAAAAATATAATACGGGAAATTCTGAACACAAAATCCCGTTTTCTTTCCATATTGGCAATTATCGGAATTAGTGTTGGATTTTATACCGGATTACGCTCTTCCAGTCCCAGTATGATGGAAACGGCTCGTCAGTATTATGGTGATCACCATTTGGCGGACATTAGTTTGGTTTCAACAGTTGGATTTGACGATGAAGATATACAGACCATTAAAAAGACAGATTGTGTTAAGGAGATTATGCCTGCCTACACAGCCGATTTGATTGTCAGCCAAAAAAATGTAGACAGTGTGGTGCGTGTGCATTCGCTGCCGCAAAAAACAAAAACGAATACCAATGTGATGAATGAACTGATGCTGTTGGAAGGGCATTTGCCTGTCAAAGATGATGAATGTGTCGTTGAAAGTTACTATATGAAATACGGTTATAAGATAGGCGATGTGATCAAGTTCAGCGAAAAGACAGAAAAGACCGATACCAATGACATCCTCAAACATCAAGAATATAAAATTGTCGGTATTATTGATTCGCCGCTTTATGTTACTTATCAGAGAGGCAGTACTACGGTAGGCAACGGATCAGTGCTGTTTTATATGATGATCAAACCGGAAGAATTTAAGAGCGAACGCTACACTAATCTTTATGTGCGTACCCGTGCCTCAGACTCAAAGGTGTCGGATTTTTCGGACGAGTATGCTGCTATGGTAGAAGAAGACCTGAAAACGATCAAATCCATATCAGGGGAATGTATTAACAGGTTTAATGCAACAACACTTGCCGATGCCCAAAAAGAGCTGTCTGATGCCAAAAAGGAATATGCTGACAAAAAGAAAGAAACACAGACCAAATTGACAGACGGTGAAAAAAAGCTTGCTGACGGTGAGTATGAATTATTTGAAAAGATCACTGCAGGACGGCAAAAGCTTTCTGATGGAAAAAGGGAACTTGATGATGCGAAAGCTAAGCTTGCCAAGGGTCAAAAAGAATATTCTGATAAGCTGACGGAAGCCAAAAGGAAATTAACCGAAAGTCAGATGTTGTATGCTGACGCACAAAACCAGTATAATAATGCTAAAACAGACTATGATACCCAGATTGCTCAGGCACAAAGTAAACTTAATGCGGCGCAGACAGAATATAACAATCAATATACGATTTTTTATTCTTCCACCAAGCCTAATGCCGAAACCAAGCTTTTACTGATGAAAACGGCTATTGATACTTGCAGCGATGTATTGAATAAAACAAGAGATGAAATAGAAAAACTGAAAAATGTGGAACTGTTGACGGATGATATTCAAAAACAGCTTGATGAGCAAAATGCCAAATTGAATGAATATCAGAAAAAAATAGACGAATATCAAATACAATATAGTGATGGACAAAAACAACTTGCCGAAGGTGAACAACAACTTGCCGATGCCAAGCAAAGGCTGGATGATGCCCAAACTGAATTCCAAGAACAAAAAGCTAATGGTGCTTTACAGCTAGCTGATGCTCAAAATCAACTGAATGATGCCAATGCACAACTGGAAAACGGTAAACTTGAGTATGAAAGTGCAATGACAACAGGAATGTTGGAACTACAGGCGGCTCAAACAAAAATCACCGAAGGGGAAAAGGAACTGGAAAGTGGTTTAAAAGAACTGGAAAAACAAGAAAAAACAGGTCTTGAAACGATCAAGCTTTCCAGAGAGAAGCTCATACAGGGCAAGTATGAGGCAAATACAAAGCTTTCAGAAGCGGAAGAGAAACTCATCGATGCCGAAGATAAAATTGAAATGCTCAAAAATGCCAAATGGTATGTCAATGATCGTGATAATAACCCAGGTTATTCGGGTCTGACGGAAGATGCAAACCGCGTTGATAATATTGCGGTCGTATTTCCGGTATTCTTTGTCATTGTTGCGGCATTGGTATGCTTGACGACAATGTCACGAATGGTGGAAGAACGCCGCACAGAAATCGGTACGCTGAAAGCATTAGGATATTCAAGCTTTGATATTTGCTCCAAATACTTTGTATATGCATTTTTGGCAGCGTCACTGGGCAGTATCATTGGCGGAACGATTGGTGTGTTGACATTACCGTATATTATCGTGTCTACCTATGGCATTATGTATATGCTTCCGGAAACAGTGCTGGTAATATCGTGGCAGAGCTTTGTTGTTTCATCTCTGGCAGGGATATTGTGTACTTGTGCTGTAGCGGTGATCTCCTGTTTCCGCGAGCTGACGCTTGCTCCTGCCACTTTAATGCGTCCTAAAGCCCCAAAGCCAGGTAAGCGTATTTTATTGGAGCATATTCCCTTTATTTGGAAACATATGAATTTTACCTCCAAAGTAACAGCAAGAAATCTTTTCCGTTACAAGGCAAGATTTTTGATGACAGTGATCGGCGTCGCGGGCTGTACCGCATTGATTATTGCCGGTTTTGGCTTGAAGGATTCCATTACAGTTATTGCAGGAAGGCAATTTGGAGAACTGACAAAATATAACCAGATTTATGCATTATCCGAAGCAGAAACGGCAGATAAGAAGTCCTATTTGATGTCACAGTTCCGAAAGGATGACCGTTTTTCAAATGTATTACTCGTATATCAGGATTGGACGAATGTTTATGCTGATAAAAAGGAAGATCGACTTGAAATTCATATGGTTATCGGAGAAAATCAGCACGAATTTGAACAGATGTTTATTTTGCGTAACCGTCAGACACATCAGAAAATCAGTTTGAGTGACGACGGAGCTGTTATCAGTGAACGTTTAGCAGAGGTGTTTGGTATTAAAGTGGGTGATGTACTGAATTTTACGGTTGATGAAGAATATTATCAATGCAAAATTTCGGGCATTACCGAAAATTATGCTTCCAATTATTTGTATATGACTGAGAAATACTATCAGCAGATAACAGAAAATCGTCTTCGATACAATATGATATTTACGATGACCAATGATCAATATAAGGATATGGAATCGGATATTGCCAATGAATGGATGAAAAATAAAGATATTGTTACGGTTTCGTTGATCTCTGATCAGGTGGATGCGATTGAGGATACCCTGGAATCGTTAAATTTTATTGTGTTTGTGATGATATTCTGTGCAGGATTGCTGGCTGTGGTAGTTCTGTACAATCTTACGAATATTAATATTGCGGAACGTACACGTGAGATAGCAACTATTAAAGTACTTGGATTCTACGACCTCGAAACGGCCAATTATGTGTACCGTGAAAACATTGTATTAACATTGGTTGGCGGAGCCGTTGGTTTATTGCTTGGTTCATTATTTACTGATTTCATAATGGACTCTCTGCAAATGGATATGGTAATGTTTCCAAAGGTAGTGGAGCCTGCGTCATACCTTTATGGATTTTTGCTGACATTTGCTTTTTCAATGCTTGTTAATTTTATTATGTACTTCAAAATGAACAAAATCAGTATGGTAGAATCCTTGAAGAGTGTAGACTAAAAGGGGGACACAAGATGAACAATATCACCGTCATTCTTGGCGGTATGTCCGACAGACCAACAGAGCAGCTTGAAGGAAAAACTCCTCTTGAAGCTGCCGATACACCCTATATCGACTACTTGTTTCGACAGGGAAAATCAGGCTATCAAAATACCTGTAACAACATCCCCTGTCAGTTTGCGGCAATGCAGTCACTTGACATTTCCACAGACAATATCGACAATCTTAGCAGAGCTTCATTTGAAGCGGCATACTTTGGCATTAAGGCTGATGATGAAGCAGTAGTGCTTTGCTGTACTTTTGTTTCCTTATCCGATGATGGGGATTATGAAGACAAAACGATGTTCGGTGTATGCAGTGATATTACTGACCATGAAGCGGAAGAACTGATTGCTTTTCTTGCTGAAAAACTGAATAATGACATCTTTACTTTCTGTCAAGGAATGAAAGCTCAACATATTTTACTGTGGAAGAAAGGAGAACCTCATCCGGGAACACTGTTTTCTCCTTATTGTTCCAAAAGACAAAATGTGTATGAAATCCTTCCTCAAGGGAATTTTGTTCATCCATTGTATCAGTTGATGGTACAAAGCAATGAATTGTTGAAAGATCATCCCTTGAATATCCAACGTATGGCACAAGGAAAGAATTCCATTAATTCGGTATGGCTATGGGAACCGGGAAAAATGCCTCGTGGTATCCACACAAAAAAAGGAACGCTGGTATCTGATGATTTGATGATGTGTGGAATGGCAGTTTCTGCAAAAATGAAAACAGTATATACCAATCAACTGGCACAACAAGCATTGAAAGAACTTGAGAATGGATGCAGAAGTTTGTATATTTATACAAAGCTTCCTCGTGATTATAGTTTGCTTGGAGATGTAACAGCCAAGAAAAAATGTCTTGAAAAGGTGGATAAAGCTTTGTTGAAGCCAATTTTTGATTTTGCTGTCGACAGCACACAGAAATATACATTGAAAGTGATGTCGGATTGTTCTGCGGTTGCATCATTGGGGTGTTATTGTAAAGATCCCGTGCCATATGCAGAAATTGTTTTACCCTCCCGTGAAACGATAGATAATATTATAGAGTGAACAGGACAATGATAAGATAGTTGATGAATTTTAGCGTTATTCATTATTTTTTAATATATTTAAGTGTTTTATTATGAAAAATAGACAAAAATAAGATGATAAATTATCTATATAGGAAGCTTTCATATTAAAACACAGTGTGTTATAATAATAAAAGCGGGAAAGCTGCTGCTTTTCCGCTTTTTATCTATTGCTGCATCAATAAAATATTACCGGACAACGCACAGACACTATTATATTTTGTCGGTGGGCAGTCTGTCGAGTGATATAGAATAAAGGTGGTATTATCAAGTTTATGTCAAAAAACAAGGCTGCCATTTTCGATCTGGATGGTACGATTATTGACTCAATGTATGTATGGGAAAAGGTAGACAGAGATTTTCTTACCCAACGAGGTATTCCTGTTACAAAAGAATATACGGATACTGTGCGTGGAATGTTTTTTGAAACAGCGGCACAGTATACCATAGATAAATATCATTTTACCGAAAGTGTTGAAGAAATTGTTCAGATCTGGCTGGATATGGCACGTTATGAATATGAAAAAAATGTAAAAGCCAAACCGATGGTTCATGAATATCTTCGAGAATTGAAAAATCGCCGGATTAAAATTGGTATGGCAACATCCTCTAATCCGTATCTTTTGGAACCCGTGCTGTGCAGCAACGCCCTTGAGTGCTATTTTGACGAAATATGTTATACTTCGGAAGTGGGGAAAAACAAAGCATTTCCGGATATTTATCTTTATACTGCCAAAAAACTGGGGGTAAATCCGCAGCATTGTGTTGTATTTGAGGATATTCCTGAAGGAATATGCGGTGCGTCAAAGGCAGGAATGAAAACAGTGGCGGTTTTTGATCAAGCTTCAACTGAAAACATTACTACATTGAAAGAGAATGCTGACAAGTTTGTTATGGGATTTGATGAATTGTTGGAGGTGGATATATGGAACGAGATAAGCTAAGATATTTTATTATAGCTGTCGCATTTTTAGTTTGTGGTTATCTGACAAGAACACTCAGCGATTGGTTTTGGTATTATACAAGCTTTACGCTGATAACAGGAGGAATTTATTTTCTGCTCTCTATTATATTAAAAAAAGCTGCTGCTTGGGTATTGCTGATACTGGATTTATTTATTTGTTGTGGGTTGCAGGTGCTTAGAGAGTTCAGCGTCGAATGGTATAACGCTTTTTATGACAGCCAGATTGGAAGCTTTATTATAGGAGGACCGTTTAGTACTACATTGTTTACATACATTTTTATAGGTTGTGTAGCAGCAGCCTTGCTGGAACTGGGGCTGCGGCAATTCAATAAGGTCGGTATGGGCTGACTATATCAAGATAGGCGAGGTTTGTTATGGAAGAAAATATTAATGATAACAAAAATGAACAACCAACAAGTGAGGTTATTATCAAGGAAAGAAAACGGTGGAAATTTTTAGGGATACCGTGGACTTTCACAAAATACACACTGAAACAGAAAAAATTAATTATTGAACAAGGTTTTTTTAAGAGTATCGAGAATGAAATATTACTGTATCGTGTAGTGGATGTATCTTATACCCGTACATTTATGCAGAAACTATTCGGACTCGGAACGATCATTGTTTATTCACACGATAAGTCCAGTCCTACTCTTGAAATTAAAAATATTAAACATTCTCGGGATTTTCGGGAGAAATTGTCTGATGCGGTAGAGAAGGACAGGCTCAGAATGAAAATGCGTCAAAGTGAATTGATTGATTTTGACGGCGGTGATTTTGGAGATCACAATATGTAAATAAAGAACAACAGATGTAAAAATGAAGCGATGGCTTTGGAGGTCAAAATGACTCTGAAAAATACTGGTAAAGAGGCTCTTAGAATTGTTTCGATTGTTCTGGCAGCTCTTCTGTATGCGTTTAATATTAATAATTTTCTTCATTCTTCCGGATTGTTGGCAGGGGGATTTACGGGTCTGACATTATTGATACAAACGATTTTTTCGCAGTTTCTGGATATATCGCTTCCGTTCAGTTTAATTTATATTCCACTCAATGCCATTCCGGCGATTATCAGTTTTAAGTTTATCGGAAAACGTTTTACGATTTATTCTCTTATATTCATTTTGTTTTCTTCGTTGTTGACAGATATTGTTCCCTCCTTTTATTTGACGGATGATATTCTTTTGTGTGCCATATTTGGTGGTATTCTTAACGGTGCGGCAATCAGTATATGTCTGCTGTCCAATGCCACTAGTGGTGGAACAGACTTTATTTCTATTTTTATCTCGGAACGTTACGGCAAAGATGCCTGGAATTATATTTTTGCAGGAAATGTTGTTATATTGATTTATTCGGGTGTTGTGTTTAGTTGGAAGGGTGCAATGTACTCGATTATTCTGCAGTATGTCTCCACAACAGTGATACAGTTGATGTACAAACGCTACCAAAAACAAACACTTTTTATTATTACAGAAAAACCACGGGAAATTTATCAGATTATTAAAGACAGCACCAATCACGATGGAACCTTGTTTAAGGGTGTGGGAATGTATAGAGGAAAAGAAAGAAATATGATTTATTCCGTACTTTCATCGGATGAAACTCATCGTGTAGTGTCGGAAATTATCAAAATTGACGAGGGAGCATTTATTAACGTTACAAAATCTGATACAGTGCACGGGCGTTTTTATTATCGTCCCAAGTCAGGGACAGTTGTTGCCAATGCCCAAAAACGATCCAAACAGAAATCGAAGAAAAGTCGGAGTTAAAGCTCTGACTTTTTGTTTTATACCATCCTGACTATTGATAACTTAAAAATGCTATTTTTATAAAAACTTTACAAAAAAGAAAGTATTTGTTATAATTAACGAACATCTACGCATTTCATTATCATTTTAGAAAGATTGATCCATTTTGACATAGCAACACAGGAGGAATTTATGATTTATGCAGAAAATTTAAGAAAGGAATTTACGAAGATCGTAAAAGAGCCCGGGTTAAAAGGTAGTTTTAAAGCACTTTTCCATCCACATAAGGAAATAGTAGTTGCTGCCGATAATATCAGCTTCCACGTACCGAAAGGAGAAGTACTGGGTTTTATCGGTCCCAATGGAGCAGGTAAGTCCACCGTGATCAAAATGCTGACGGGGATATTGACTCCTACCAGGGGTCAGTGTTGGATCAATGGTAAAATACCACAGAATGACCGTAAAAATTATGTGCGTGAAATCGGAGTGGTATTCGGACAAAGAACGCAGTTGTGGTGGGACTTGCCGCTTTTGGAAACCTATTCCGTGCTGAAAGAAATCTACGAAGTAAGTGATAAAAAATATCGGGAACGTATGTCATTTTTGAATGAAGTGTTGGAATTGGATGATTTTATTCATTCACCAGTGCGTACACTTTCGCTTGGGCAAAGAATGAGAGCGGATATTGCTGCATCAATGTTGCACAGTCCGAAGGTGCTGTTTCTGGATGAACCGACGATAGGATTGGATGTGGTGGTCAAGGATAATATTCGTCGGGCTATTATGAAAATCAATCAAGAAGAACATACTACTGTCATTTTGACAACCCATGACATCAGTGATATAGAACTGCTTTGTGACCGTATTGTTATGATAGATAAAGGAAAGAATGTTTATGATGGTTCACTTAGAAAATTAAAACAAAATTATGGTCAAATGAGAGAATTAAGCTTTGAAACGGATACGTCGGAACATCTTACTCCTGAAAAATTCTATAAGGGATTAAACTTGTCAGGGGAAGATCTGACCGTAAAAAACGATAAAAATATTTTTAATGTTCGATTTAACAGTGAAGCAATACCCGTGGGGGATATGCTTAATTATACATTGTCTATAACTAAAGTAAAGGATATTTCCGTAAAAGATGCAGATATAGAGGAAATTATCCGCCGCTTGTATAAAGAGGGGGCGGATGAAATTGAATAAACTGAAAAGACAGTATATACCGTTTATGAGAGCAGGCTTGCAGACAATGATTGCATACCGAATGAATTTTCTGGGTTTTGTCATAGGTGGTTTAGTGTACTGTTTTGTGATGTACTATCTTTGGAAAGCGGTTTTTACTTCTTCCGGTGGAGCAACATTTATGGGCTTTTCAATGACGGATATGGTTATTTATCTATTTTTATCCAATGTAACAGGACAGTTGACTTTTAGTTCAGCCAGTAACGACATCGGCGAGGAAATCAAAGACGGCAGTATTTCAATGCGTTTGATCAAACCTGTCAATACAGATTTAAGTTATCTTGCCACAGAACTTGGATGTTCCTTGATGAAACTGATCGTATTTGCTTTGCCTGTGATAGTTGGTTTAGAGGTATATCGTTTTTGTGTGTTTGGTATGGTGGAATTTCAGCCAATCAACTTTTTGTTATATCTTTTAAGTATCCTATTTGCTTATCTTATCTCATTTCGAGTGAACCTATGTTTTGGTTTTGTAGCATTTTATGTCAAAAATCTGTGGGGAATAGGTATTCTCAAAAACAGTATTATTAATTTTCTTTCTGGAGCATTAATTCCGCTGGCATTTATGCCTGAATGGCTGAAAATGATATTGGAATATATGCCGTTTGCATCAATGAGTTATACACCTGTGATGATTTACATGGGAAAGTATGATGTTAATGAAATGATATTCCGACTGATTATGCAGTTGGTATGGGTGATGATCACTTATGCACTGTCTAGGATAATATGGATCGGTGCAGTGAAAAAATTAAGTGTACAAGGAGGGTAAACATTGCGGCGAGCATTAAAGATTTATCGTATTTTAACGATACAAAACCTCAAGCGTTTGATGGAGTACAAAGCAGATTTCTTGACCGGAGCGGTGAGTTTTCTGATTGATCAGGCAATAGGAATTGCGTTTATTTTTATTATTTTTTCTCAGATACCTCAGCTGGCAGGTTTCAGTTTTGAGCAAATCGTATTTATTTATGGTTTTTCTCAGATACCAAAGGGATTGGATCATTTATTAACGGATAATTTATGGTGTGTTGGCTATTTTATTGTACGAAAAGGCGATTTTGACAAATATCTGACACGTCCGATCAATCCATTGTTTCACGTTATTGCAGAAACGTTCCAGGTGGATGCAATAGGAGAACTGGTGGTGGGTGTTGGATTGATTTGCTATTCTGCACCGAATGCCGGATTGTGTATCACACCGCTGAGTATGACTCTGTTTGTTCTTAGTGTACCGTTCTGTACGTTAATTTATACAGCTATCAAAATTTCGACATCTGCATTGGCATTTCGGATTAAAAGCAGTGGTTATATCATACAAATGGTTTATGGAATGAATGAATTTGCCAAATATCCTACTACCATATACAGTAATGTGATCCGGCTTTTTGTTACCTACGTCATCCCGTTTGCCTTGACGGGATATTATCCTGTATTGTATCTGATCACAGGGGAAGATCCGCTTTTTAATATTGGCGGTGTTGTTATCATTTCCGTATTATTTTTTGCACTTTCACTGATGGTTTGGAACCAAGGATTGAAGGCTTATGAAAGCGCAGGAAGTTGACGAAAAGTATATCATCTTATATTGAGTTTTTATGCTGCTTGTGTTATTACATCTTATATCAAAATCACAATTTCATATGTTCATTATTGTTGACAATAGAATGTAATAGCGATATAATAATATTAAATTAAATTAAATATCAACAAGCTGTGGAGCCGATATTATCGAGCTGAGAGTTGGGTGTGACCCGTGACACATTGAACCTGACCGTAAAGGCGGTTAGGGAGTTTTGTGAAAATTGTATAGCAATTATTGTTTCAACGAAGCTCCTGTATGCTTCGTTGATTTTTTTAGAAAGGATAGATGGAAATGTCAGACAAGCTGATACTCGGAGGAAAGGAATTTGACTCACGGTTTATACTCGGTTCGGGTAAATTCTCACTCGAAATGATAAAGGCAGTGATAGAGGATGGAGGAGCGGAAATCATCACACTGGCTCTCAGACGTGCCAATGTGGGAGGAGAAGAAAATATTCTCGATTTTATTCCGAAAAATATCACTTTGCTGCCGAATACATCGGGTGCCAGAAATGCCGAAGAAGCAGTGAGGATAGCAAGACTTTCGAGAGAGCTTGGCTGTGGTAATTTCGTGAAAGTAGAGGTAGTACGCGATAGCAAATATCTTCTGCCTGATAATTATGAAACCGTTAAAGCGACTGAAATTCTTGCTAAAGATGGATTTGCAGTATTGCCTTATATGTATCCGGATTTATATACAGCACGTGACCTTGTCAATGCCGGTGCGGCGGCAGTGATGCCGCTGGCAGCTCCGATAGGCAGCAACAAGGGACTTTGCACAAAGGATTTTATCAAAATACTTGTCAATGAAATAGATCTTCCTATTATTGTGGATGCAGGTATCGGAGCACCGTCACAGGCTTGTGAGGCGATGGAGCTGGGTGTAGATGCTGTAATGGCAAATACGGCGGTTGCTACTGCGGGAAATATCAATCAAATGGCAAAAGCCTTCAAACTAGCCATTGAAGCAGGCAGACTGGCTTATCTCTCAGGATTGGGACGTGTACTTGAAAATCATGGTGAGGCTTCCAGCCCACTGACAGGATTTTTACAGGATTAAATTTGATGTGATTTTTGAAAGGAAGAAGTGCAAATATGTCCGAAGAAATGAATATAATGGACGAGGTATTGAACCTTTATCATCGTTATGATTTTAATAAGTTAACCTCTAAAGATGTAGAAAATGCTCTGAAAAAAGACAGAATAGATTTTTTCGATTATGCATCACTTTTATCTCCGGCAGCCCTGCCTTATCTGGAACAGATGGCACAAAAGGCACAAATGTTGACACGACGTCAGTTTGGCAATACGGTTGCCATATTTACACCGATCTACATTGCCAATTACTGTGAGAACCAATGTGTTTATTGTGGTTTTAACTGTAAGAATAACATCCACCGTGCAAAGCTGACGCTGGATGAAATAGAAAGAGAATACCAAGCGATTGCCGCAACGGGATTGAAAGAAATACTGCTTCTGACGGGCGAATCCAGAAGAATGTCAGGTATTGAGTATATAGGTGATGCTGTAGAACTTGCCAAGAAGTATTTTTCACTGATCGGTCTTGAAATTTACCCGGTTGAGGTAGAAGAGTATCGTTATCTTCACGAGCGGGGAGCGGATTTTGTAACCGTATTTCAAGAAACCTACAATACGGAAACTTATCAAAAAGTTCATCTTGCGGGACAAAAACGTATTTTTTCCTATCGCATCAATGCACAAGAGCGTGCCATACAGGGAGGTATGAGAGGCGTTGGATTTGGCGCACTGCTGGGAATTGATGATTTCAGATATGATGCATTTTCTGTAGGTGTACATGCCTCTTTGCTGCAAAAAAAATACCCTCACGCAGAGATTGCCTTGTCTGTGCCGCGTTTGCGTCCTTATATTAATAATGCCGAAGAAAATCCCGGAGAGGTACACGAAAAGCAGTTGATGCAGGTGATGTGTGCTTATCGGATATTACTTCCGTTTGCCGGCATTACCATATCTACCAGAGAGAGAAGTGAATTTCGTGACAACGCTGTCTCCATCGCAGCAACCAAGATTTCGGCAGGCGTTTGTGTTGGTATTGGCGGAAGAAGTGAAGAAGAAAAAGGTGACGAGCAGTTTGAGATCAGTGACCCCCGTTCGGTGGAAGAAGTCGTGCAGGGATTATATGCACGTGGACTGCAACCGTCATTTAATGACTATATAAGACTTATTTGAGGACAAAAACTATGCTTTATGTTATTACATCAAAAAAGCTTTGCAATGATGATTTTCTTGCTCGTATAGAGGAAATTGCAATGTCCCACCCCGACAGAGTTATTTTGCGGGAAAAGCAGATGACGGAAGACGAGTATCGGACTTATGCTTATGATTGTCAGTCGATATGCCGATTATATGATGTACCGTTTTCTGTGAATGGGTTTATTAATATAGCTCGTGAAATACATAGTGATCTTCACGTATCCTTTGAAGTGTTGCAAGCTGATCCTGCATTGGTACAAGAATTCAGAATACTTGGTGTGTCTGTACATAGTTCCGAAGAAGCAAAAGAGGCGGAACGACTGGGAGCATCTTATCTTATTGCAGGACACATTTATGAAACCGACTGTAAAAGAGGAATGCCGCCAAGGGGACTTGATTTCTTGCAGCAAGTAGCCTATGCGGTCAGTATTCCCGTTCTTGCTGTGGGAGGAATTACAAAAGAAAGACTTCCGTATATTTATGCCAATGGTGCAGCGGGAGCTTGTGTGATGTCCACATTTATGCAGTCTGACATCAATAACATAGCAAATGAAGTATTTCAGTTTAAGTCAATTTTTAAATCTTTTTAAGTCAATGTAAAAGAGGACTGCCACAAAAATTTTTCTTGATAAAAATAATGACTTTGCTATGTCGGTGAAAAACACGTATATAGCAAAGTCATTATTTTAGCGATTATTGATTATTTCAGGATAAAGGTCGTGATGTGATAATCGTTCCCAAGCGAGTTTTTCCCATTTGGTGCCCGGAATACCATAGTTGCAATATGGATCAATAGAGATGCCTCCACGTGGTAAAAATTTTCCCCAAACTTCAATGTATTTGGGATCCATCAGCTTGATAAGATCTTTCATAATGATGTTGACACAATCTTCGTGGAAATCGCCGTGATTACGAAAGCTGAATAAATATAATTTCAGTGATTTGCTTTCTACCATTCTTTCAGCAGGAATATAAGAAATATAAATAGTTGCAAAATCCGGCTGTCCGGTGATAGGGCAGAGACTGGTGAATTCGGGACAATTAAATTTAACAAAATAATCATTTTGAGGATGTTTGTTTGGAAATGTTTCCAAAACATTGGGGTTATAATCAAAGCTATAAGAGGTATTTTTGTTTCCGAGTAAGGTAATACTATCTCTTTCACTGCTATTTTTTTCGTTCATTTTATATTACTCCTTTTTGAATGCAGGATCAACCGTACCGTTTTCAGTAAAGGCCTTTGCTCTGTCACGGCACGTACCACAAATGCCGCAAGGACGATCATTGCCTTCATAACAACTCCAAGTCAGTTCATAAGGAACAGCGATTTCAAGCCCTATTTTAACAATCTGTGTTTTAGTCATATTGACAAAGGGAGCAATCACTTTCAGTTGTTTACCGCTGCCAAGATACACAGCACGATTGATTGCTTCGTTGAAAGCATCACTACAATCGGGATAAGCATTACCTGCAGCATCATCACTGTGAGCACCATAATAAATCATTTCACAGCCGTGAGCAATAGCGATACTTGCTGCAGAAGCAATAAATAAACCGTTTCGGAAAGGAACATAAGTGGATACAGGTTTTCCATTCGTTTGGGATAACTGTTGTGCATAGCTCTGCTTTGGGATTTCTTGAGAAGAACCGCTTATCAGAGAACAGTCAGAGTCAGCAAAAATAAGTGACAAATCCAGTGTTTTGAACGATACTCCGTAATAGGCAGCTATTTTTTTTGCTGCATCCATTTCTTTTTGATGCTTTTGTCCGTAAAACACGGAAAGAGCCAAAATGTTATGTGCACCGTATTTTTGGACGGCAAGTCCCAAACAAGTAGAAGAATCAACACCGCCGCTAAATAATACTAATGCTTTCATTAAAACTCACCTCATATTTTAATCCAGAAGTTTTTTCAAATCATTGTTGCTTTTAAATTCACCAATTAATGTCTTTGTTACGGTTTGGGAAGAAACATTACGAATACCTCTTGCAGTCATACAACTGTGCGAGCCTGTGATTTTAACACCGACATCATCGGAACCGGTGGCTTCTGCAATAATTGCGGCTATATCGCTGCCCAAACGTTCCTGAAGCTGCAGTCGTTTGGATGCCATATCACAAATACGGGCAATTTTACTTAAGCCCAGTACTTTTCCTTTGGGGAGATAGGCAACATTAACCCTCATATCATACATCAATGCCATATGGTGCTCGCAATAACTGAATACAGTAATATCCTTCATTACAACAGCTGAATTAAAATTGCCATTGTCCTCTAGCTCAAATGTTTTTCCAAACATTTGAGCGATTTCGTGATTAGAGTACTGTATTCCTTCAAAAATCTCCTCATACATTCCGGCAACACGCATCGGCGTTTCACGTAAACCGGGGCGTTCGGGATCTTCACCAATTGCCTCCAGCAGTCCTCTGATGTGATATGCTATTTTTTCTTTATCCAATTCAGACACCTCTTTCATTTGGATCCCATATCAATTTATGCATTTGAAGTTGCAGCCTAACATCATTCATTCTGTTTGCCTTCATAAACTCGATGATGACAGATGGTTCAATTTTACCAAATACCGGGCTGAAATACACCTTGCATTTTTTTGTTAACGAATATTTTTGAATGATTTCTTTCGCACAGTTAAGATCTTCTATACTTCCTGCAACGAACTTGACTGTATCTTGTTCTGATAAATAATCGAAATTGTTGATATTCATATAATGCTCCATACCGCTTGACGGAAGTTTATAATCCATTGTAAAATAGGGACGATATGTACTGTTAGCGAGTTCTTTTAGACAAATACTGCCATTAGTTTCGATTTCAACGTGACTGCCGTTTTTGATGAGCATAGTGATTAGAACAGCAATATCTTTTTGAAGCAAGGGTTCGCCGCCTGTTAATGTGACATTTTTGATATGTGTATTCTTGACATATTCCGTAATATCGTCGGCTGTCAGCATTTTTGCTTGAGAACTGTCACTATTTGCCCATTTTGTATCACAGTAAGAGCAACGCAGATTACACTTTCTAAAGCGAATAAAAACCGCTAATTCACCTGCTTTCGTACCTTCGCCGTTGATACTGACAAATTGTTCGACGACCGGATAGAGGATCATAGTAGTTCCTCCGTATCAGATGGTTGATAAACAGCACAATTTTCAGGTGTTTCATAAACTGCCACTGTTGTGACAGGCAGAAGTTTTGTTTTCAGTTCATCATAAAAGTAACGTGCAAAATTTTCGGCAGTAGGTCGAAATGGTACCGCCATCAGCGAAAAGCCTTCCTCTGTCAAAGCTGATATGGTAGAAGTTTTCAAAGAGTTTTCTTCATAAATCAGTGTATGGTCAAAGTGATCGGCGAGATTTTTGATCTCGTGCTTTAAATCACTGAAATCAATCAGCATTCCTTTTTTAACACCATTTTCTTGTAAGACTTCACCGCTTACTTCTACTTCCATTATCCAGTGATGTCCGTGAATATTGGCACATTTGCCATTATAACCGTATAGAAAATGAGCACTGTCAAAAGAAGCCGATGTTTTTAAAATATACATAAAAATCTCCTTAAAAAAGGGTGAGACCATTTTGCATTGGTCGCACCCGTAATGATTACTTTATAAAACAGTTACGCATATTTTGTATGCCCTAGTTTTGTTTTATGACAGGATGGTGCAAACGAACTGTCAGTGTATCTAAATAACATCCTTAATGATTATAGACAATATTGATGTATTTGTCAAGGAATATACAAAGTTTTGACATATGAGCCGATAAGTAATATAATAAACTTAAATCCATAACCTATAACGGAAGGAGAAAATGAATGGAAACAGAACTTACTACACTGTGTTACATTGAAAAGGATCATCAATACTTGATGATGCACCGCACAAAAAAGAAAAACGATCCCAACCACGATTTATGGCTTGGGTTGGGAGGTCATATGGAGATAGGGGAGAGTCCCGAGGAATGTGTTGTCAGAGAAATAAAGGAAGAAAGTGGACTGGATCTGTTGAGCTGTCACTTAAGAGGAGTTATAACGTTTTCTGAAGGTGATTGGCACGAGTATATGTTTTTATTTACTGCGGATAAATTTACCGGCGATATGATAGAAAGCGATGAAGGAGAATTGATGTGGGTCGATAAAGAGAAAGTTGTCAGGGAACTGTCGATGTGGGAGGGAGATAAGATTTTTTTGAAACTAATTGCGGAAGCTTCTCCCTTCTTCTCACTCAAGCTTCACTATGAAAATCGAAGGCTGCAATATGCGGTACTGAACGGTGAACAACTGAATATATCAGAATATTTGAATTGAAAAGAGGGGATAGAATGACCTTTAAAAAAATTATTTTGGGAGACACTGAAGAGATTAAAATTCTTTCACAAGAAGCTTCGTCTATTGTCAAGGAATATTATGATCCCCTATTGGGCAGTGAGCAAAATGATTATATGATCAATCAATTTCAATCTGTAAGTTCTTTGACTGAACAGCTTCAAAAAGGCTATCAATATTATTTTGTGTGTGAGAATGATAAAAACATAGGTTTTCTTGCATTTGTTCCAAAAGAAAACGAATTGTATCTGAGTAAGTTTTATCTTGAAAAAAGTGCAAGAGGAAAAGGCTATGCCAGAACAATGATGAACTTTGTAATAGAAAATGCACGAAAAATGAAAGCAGCTTCGATCACTTTGAATGTCAATAAACATAATGTTACAAAATATATCTATGAAAAACTTGGTTTTGTTCGTATTCGTTCGGAAAAAATTGATATAGGCAGCGGATATTATATGGATGATTATGTTTATGAATATCAGTTGTTAAAAAAGTGATGGTCATATTATATAATACATCAACTGCTGAAAATTTTGCTTTTTACTTGTGGTGTGGTATAATACAAATTAAACTTATTATCAATGGAGGTAATCTAAAATGAACAGAAAAAACTTTGGAGCAAAAACCTATCTTTTTCCGCAGCCGGTTATGATCATTGGCACGTATGATGAAAACGGAATTGCCAATGCGATGAATGCAGCTTGGGGAGGAATTGCAGGAGCAGATGAAGTAATGATAGATCTTGGCAGTCACAAGACCACCGATAATATTATGAAAACAAAAGCCTTTACTATCAGCATTGCAGATGCCGAGCATACTGTAGAATGTGACTATGTCGGATTGGTGTCGGGTAAAAATGAAATAAATAAACTTGAAAAAGCAGGGTTTACTGTCACCAAAAGCGAATTTGTCAATGCACCTATTATTAATGAGCTTCCGTTGACTCTTGAATGTGAGTTGAAAGAGATTATTGATGGTGGCAAATATATTGGTAAAATTATTAATGTCAGTGCCGATGAGCGTATTCTTGGTGAAGATGGATTGGTAGATTTAACAAAGTTCCATCCAATTACTTTTGATCCTGTTCATCACGGATATTATAAAATCGGAGAAAAAGCGGGTAATGCATTTAAAGATGGTTTGAAGTTGAAATAATGATTTGCATTATCCCGAAATTTATCGTATAATGGAAAGGACAGAACAACACCGTACCAATAAAGTGTGCGGTGTTGTTCTTAAAATAAGCTAATTTAGCTGTGTGTATCAATACAAAAGGAACGATATTATGCGACAGATTGAAATTGCTAAAAACGACAGTGGTCAGCGTTTGGATAAATTTTTGACAAAGCGTTTTCCCAGTTTACCCAAAGCATTGATGTATAAATACATTCGTACCAAGTATATAAAGCTCAATGGTAAAAGATGCGAAATATCCAGTCGTCTTGAAAAGGGCGATATATTGACTTTGTATATTAAAGATGAATTTTTTGAACCGGTACCCGATAAATACGATTTTTTAAAAGCTCCTGTTAAGTTGGATATTCTTTATGAAGATGAAAATATACTTCTTCTCAATAAAAAGCCGGGATTGATTGTTCATCCTGATGAGCACTATCATTTCGATTCACTGATCGCAAGGGTTCAACATTATTTGTACGACCAAAAAGAGTATGACCCCAGGCAGGAAAATTCATTTGCACCGGCACTTGTTAATCGTATTGACAGAAATACCGGTGGGATTGTGATTGCTGCCAAAAATGCCGAGAGTCTTCGTATTCTCAATCAAAAGCTAAAAGATAGAGAACTGCAAAAACAATATCTATGTATTGCGGTAGGAATATTCAAGAAAAAACAAGCATTGCTGATAGATTATCTTGAAAAAAATGAAAAGCAAAATCGTGTCTATATATCAAAAAAACCCACGCCCAATACCAAAACAATTAAAACTCAATACCGAGTAATTGCTGAGAAAAATAATTTTAGTTTATTGGAAGTGGACTTGCTTACCGGAAGAACCCACCAAATACGAGCCCATCTTGCAAGTATTGGACATCCTCTTTTAGGTGATGGAAAATATGGAAAAAATGAGATTAATCGTAAAATGGGTTATAAATGGCAAGCATTATATTCTCATAAATTAACTTTTCATTTTACTGAGGATGGCGGTATTCTGAATTATCTTAATGGAAGAACCTTTACAGCACCTGATGTATGGTTTACTTCCTATTTTGATATGTGACATACTTTCCTTACTTGTGCTAACACACTCTGGTATAATAACAGTGTCAATAATACGATAATAGATAATCCGCCATATTCACTAATATCTATCCCAAGAAAAACAGGATAAGAAGGTTCATCTTGCTTATCAAAAAAGTAGAAAATACAAATCTTGGGATGAAATACCAGAGGTTACGGAAAACCAAAACGATTAACCGCTCTTGCTGAAGGCGGTTTTGTTGTATAAGTACAACCACCCGCCAAGCGGGTGGTTGTTTATTATTCACTTTCGTCAGAAGCAGGATTTATAGAAGCATTTTGTTGAGCTTCTTAATTTGTTGTTTTACACTGACGTAAATAATCAGCCAGATGAGGATAAATGTTGTGATAAAAATAAGAATAAAAGTGATAATGCTTTTTAAGTCATAGGGGATCCAGCCGTTAAGCAAATAGATACTCAGATAATCTAAAAGAAGTACTGAGCCTTGTATTAATCCGGCAATAACGTGATGAATTCTTTTCAGGGTGTATACAGCAGAGACACCTGCAGCTATAAAAGCAAGCAAAACAGAAGTCAATATTTCTGTTACCATTTGATTGACCGACACGCTTTCCACAATTCCGTTTTGTGCAAGGAAAAGATACACGATTGCTAAAATTAGAGGTCCTAAGCCTGCAAAAAGTGCTCCTCTTTTGATAAATTCAATAATAAATTTTTTCATAAATTCCACTCCTTTTTAATTTTTGCAAAGCATCTGCGGGAAACATAATCTTTGTATCCGCTTTTGAAAATAACATCAACAGCTCCCGAAAAAGTAATAGCAAATTTTTTGGTATACTGTTTACTCGCTAATGAAGATTTATTAATTCTGAAAAAGCCAGAGGGCAAAACCTCTTCTATCTCATAAAGTCTGTTTTTCAATTTATACATATCGCCCTTGCAGTCAATAGCGTATGTAACCGTATTAACAATGGTGATACATTCAATTTTGTGAAACGGTAATTGATATATTTCATCTTCACGATAGGCAATAATAGAGTCCTCTCCATTGTAATTCAGTACCAATTCTTCCAGTCTGTCAGAAAAGGTGTTTTTTCTTTTCATAGTAGCTTCGATCAATTCGTCTTTTGTGGGATCAATGATTAATTTCAATTTCATTCGATTACCTCCTTTCACTTGTATCATAACACGGAAAAATGAGTTTGAAAAGAGAATTGAGGTCATCGGTATTTTTTCATTGTTAAACGGTTTGAAAGTGCCCCATATCAGTGCTTGACATCGTGATACAGAACGATTTCGGGTATGAATACGCTGCCTGCTGCCGAGAACTGATTTTATGATTGCAGCAAAAAGATTGAATTTTAAATTTTTATCCTCTCTCGGCAAGAATATTCCAACCACTACAGATTAGAAATGAATTGCCGTCAGCCCGTAGGGGCAAATAATGCTTGACATCCCAACTATGTGATGATACGATATAATTGTCAATATAACAAATTTGGTGGTGACGAGCATTGAACAAAGCATATCAATTCAGAATATATCCCAATTTGGAATAAAAACAATGCTCGCAAAGACATCCGGTTGTACAAGAATGGTATATAATCACTATCTCGACAAGCATATAAAGCTGTATAAATAATCACATTCGGATATGTAAAATATGAATGATAAAATATGGTTACAATAAACGGACAATAGGAAGGGCGGAGTGAATATGGATCTTCAGAATTTTACGCAAAAAAGCATAGAAGCGGTTAAAACAGCACAAGACATTAAAGTGGAATACGGAAATCAACAGATGCGTCAAGAACATCTTTTAATGGCACTAGTCTCTCAGCAGGATGGCTTGATAGCAGAAATGATCAGAAAAATAGGAGCATCTGTTGACCATATCGAACAATCATTGGAACGTGAAATTGATAAAATTCCCAAAGTGAGTGGAAGCGGAGTGGATCCACAAAGAATATATGTATCTAATGAAGTGGATGCCGCACTCAAGGAAGCACAAGATCAGGCAGATAAAATGAAAGATGAATATGTGTCAGTAGAACATATTATGCTGGGTATCCTTCTGAAACCACAGGATAATATCCGTAAGCTTCTGACAGAGGAAAGAATTACGGTATCCGCTTTTCTTAATGCACTGAAAGACATCAGAGGAAATCAAAGAGTCACCACAGACAGTCCGGAAGATACTTATGATGTTTTGAAAAAATATGGTCAGGATCTGGTGGAGCTTGCCTATCAGCAAAAGCTTGATCCGGTCATCGGACGTGATGATGAGATTAGAAATGTTATTCGTATTCTCTCCCGTAAAACGAAAAATAATCCCTGTCTGATCGGAGAGCCCGGTGTCGGCAAAACAGCGATCGCAGAAGGATTGGCACTGAGAATTGTAAGAGGAGACGTTCCCGATAATTTGAAAAACAGAAAACTGTTTTCACTGGATATGGGTGCATTGATAGCAGGTGCTAAATTTAGAGGAGAGTTTGAGGAACGTCTGAAGGCGGTACTCAACGAAGTCAAAAACAGTAACGGAAATATTATTCTGTTTATTGATGAATTACACACCATCGTGGGAGCAGGCAAAAGTGATGGTGCGATGGATGCCGGCAATCTTCTAAAACCGATGCTTGCACGGGGAGAACTGCATTGTGTCGGTGCTACAACACTCAATGAATATCGTCAATATATTGAAAAGGATCCGGCTTTGGAAAGGCGTTTTCAGCCGGTTTTGGTCAGCGAGCCGAGTGTAGAGGATTGTATTTCCATTATGAGAGGAATTAAAGAACGTTATGAAGTATATCACGGTGTAAAAATTCAGGATCAAGCACTCATTGCAGCGGCGGTCTTGTCAAACAGATATATTTCGGATCGTTTTTTACCGGATAAAGCGATCGACCTTGTGGATGAAGCCTGTGCCCTGATCAAAACAGAAATTGACAGTATGCCAATCGAAATGGATACGATTTCCCATAAGATTATGCAGCTCGAGATTGAGGAAGCTGCCCTTCAGAAAGAAACGGATAAACTGTCACTGGAACATCTTGCCCAGATAAAAGAAGAATTAGCGAATTATCGTGAGAGCTTCAATTCAATGAAGGCTAAGTGGGATAATGAAAAGCAGGCAATCGAAAAAGTTCAAAAATTGCGTGAAGAAATTGAACAAACCAATGCTCAGATAGAAAAAGCACAAAATGAATACGATCTCGGACGTGCGGCAGAACTGAAATATGGTAAGCTTCCTCCGCTGCAGAAAGAATTGGAACAGCAGGAAAAACTCGCTGAGGAAAATAAAAACACCCTTTTACGTGATCGTGTGACAGAAGAGGAGATTGCACGGATTGTAGCAAGGTGGACGGGTATACCGGTGTCAAAGCTGATGGAGGGAGAAAGAGAAAAATTGCTCCATCTTGACGATACTATTCATCAACGCGTCATTGGACAGGAGGAAGCAGTCCAAAAAGTGTGCGATGCTATTCTTCGTTCACGTGCCGGTATTCAAGACCCAAAACGTCCGATCGGTTCATTTCTGTTTCTCGGACCAACAGGTGTCGGCAAAACAGAGCTTGCCAAAGCGTTGGCACAAGCACTTTTTGATGATGAACATAATATGATACGTATTGATATGAGTGAATATATGGAGAAACATTCCGTTTCACGTTTGATAGGAGCACCTCCCGGATATGTCGGCTATGATGAGGGTGGTCAGCTGACGGAAGCGGTGCGGAGAAAACCCTATGCCGTTATTCTGTTTGACGAAGTTGAAAAAGCACACCCCGATGTATTCAATATACTGCTTCAAGTACTTGATGACGGCAGAGTTACCGACAGTCAGGGAAGAACAGTGGATTTTAAAAATACGATCATTATTCTAACGTCCAACTTAGGTTCGGATATTATTCTTGACGGGATAGAAGAAAGCGGAGAAATCAGTGAATCGGCACGTGATAGGGTGATGTCTGTACTAAAACGCAGTTTCCGCCCGGAATTTCTTAACAGACTTGACGAAATTGTTTTTTACAAGCCGCTTACCAAGAAGAATATTTACGGTATTGTAGATCTGCTTATCAAAGAATTGGAAAAAAGACTTTCCGAAAAACAGCTTCATATTGCCGTGACTGATGCGGCTAAAAATTATATTGTTAATAATGGATATGATCCGATATACGGTGCTCGTCCGCTGAAAAGGTTTTTGCAGTCCAAGGCAGAAACCATATTGGCAAGAAAAATTATATCCGAAGATCTGGAGCCGGAAACCTGTCTTACGATCGATTTAGAAAACGAAGAACTGGTTGTTAAAACATAATCGGTTCAACCCCCTTTTTCCCCATTGTTTACAGGATAATTAGAAAAAATCTTATCAAAATAATGAAAGAAAGAGGAGAATATATGACAGACATAAAGTATTACGATATAGGGGTGAATTTGTTTTGCAGACAGTATCCGGATCCTGAAAAGATTATTACTGACGCACATACCGCAGGAGTATCCTGTATTCTGACCGGTACAAGTATGAAGGAAAACCGCCTTATCAATCAATTTGTCAGACAGTATGATGCCTATGGAACAGCAGGGATCCACCCCCATAATGCCGATTTCGCAGTGAAAAAAGACTTTGAACGAATAGAACAAATTCTGAAAGATAATCCCAAAATAGTGGCGGTGGGAGAGTGTGGATTGGATTTTGACCGGATGTTTTCTACGAGAGAAAATCAAATACGGTGTCTGGAAAAACATATTGTGCTGGCAGAAAAATTAAATAAACCGTTGTTTTTACACGAAAGGGCTGCCGCTAAAGAATTTGCCGCACGTTTTAAAAATCATCCTGAGATTTGTACTAAATCGGTAGTTCATTGTTTTACAGGCAATAAGGCAACATTGGAACGATATTTGGATATGGGATTTTGTATTGGGATCACAGGGTGGATATGTGATGACCGCAGGGCAGCTGATTTACGAAAAGCCGTTTCGATCATTCCCCTTGACAGACTTATGATAGAAACAGACGCTCCGTATTTGACCCCGAAAAATGTAGCGGGATTGGACCGCACCAATGTACCGCAGAATATCATCTATGTTGTGCGTGAGCTTGCCAAATATATGAACTTGTCAGAAGACGAGATCATTAGGCACGCTAAAGAAAATACAGAAAGAATATTTTTGTCATAATAAGCTGACGAATATTTCGGGAAGGAAAAGAGAGATCATATGACAGTGATTTTATGTTTGGACAATCAAAACGGAATGTTGTTCAACAAAAGGCGTCAAAGCCGTGATAAAGCATTGATAGCCGATATTTTTACAATGTTTTCCCATCAAAAAATATATATCAATGAATTTTCACGTCCATTGTTTGCAGAATACAGTGATAGGATCATTGTAGAAGAACTGCCTTTGGCATCAGCGGGAAGCAATGATGTTTGTTTTGTGGAAAATATGGATTTATTACCGTATCAAGATAATTTGTCTGAAATTATCCTCTACCGATGGAACAGGGATTATCCCTCCGATGTCCGCTTCACGATGGATCTGTCTCAGTATACACTTCAATCAAAGATAGATTTTGTCGGAAATTCACACGAAAAACTGACAAGAGAGGTGTACAGAAAATGAAAAGGATGACATTAAAAATCGTTTCGTTGTTTGTATGCCTTTGTATGATCTTGTGTGGCTGTTCCTTTGACTTTTTGAATGACGACGATACCTCAGCACAAAATTCGGCAGCAGAAGGGACATACAGTATTGATAATGTTCCTGTCTTCAGCGGCAGTCCTTATGTAGAGATCAATGGAAATGAACCGTATTTTCGTTCCGATGAATATATCGTCAAAGCTTTTGAAAATTATGCAGATCTGGA
This sequence comes from uncultured Ruminococcus sp., assembly GCA_902802985.1. Classification (GTDB taxonomy): domain Bacteria; phylum Bacillota; class Clostridia; order Oscillospirales; family Acutalibacteraceae; genus UBA1213. The sequence continues at coordinate 23,448 of CADCOE010000045.1, read as the reverse complement.
TCATTTGGGACGATGTGGCACAGCCTATGCCTGCGTTTGTACGGAAACAATGCCTACAGAAAAAAGGGGAAGTATCGGTCAGGTTAAACCTACCGGATGGCATACCGTCAAATATGACTGCGTCGAAGGAAAATATCTTTATAACAGATGTCATTTGATCGGCTATCAGCTTACAGCAGAAAACGCCAACAAGAAAAATCTAATTACAGGAACTAGATATTTGAATGTACAAGGAATGCTGCCATTTGAAAATATGGTTGCCGATTATGTCAAAGAAACAAATAACCACGTATTATATAGAGTGACTCCAGTATTTGACGGTGACTGTTTGGTAGCCAGAGGCGTTGAGATAGAAGCTTATTCGGTGGAAGATAACGGTGACGGTATCTGTTTCAATGTATATGCCTATAATAATCAGCCGGGAGTATTGATCGACTACCAAACCGGTGAAAGCACGCTTGACAGCAATACATAAATAAAGATCCGTGAGTTCAGATTGAACTGCACGGATCTTTTATTGTTACTTTTCTAATTTTTTGAGTTTTTCCATCTCTGATTTATCCACTTTGATTTGAACATCCTTGATAACGGTGACATCCGAAACCTTATAATTTCTGGCAGCAGCATCGGGAGATTTATGCAGTGAAACAGTTAATCTGCCCGTAATCAGGTTCATATCGGTAACCGTTCCCTTACCATCGGGAGTCTGAACGATAGCACCGGTTTTAGGAGTGGTTTTCAGCAGGTCGCTGTATGCTTCCTGTTCATATTTCAGGCAGCACATCAATCGTCCGCAAGTACCCGAAATTTTAACGGGATTAAGTGACATTCCCTGTTCTTTTGCCATTTTAATAGAAACAGGCTGAAATTCTCCCAAAAATGAATTACAACAAAACGGTCTGCCGCAGATACCCAGACCGCCCAGCATTTTTGCTTCATCTCTCACGCCGATCTGCCTTAGTTCTATTCTTGTTCTAAAAACATAAGCTAAATCTTTGACCAATTCACGAAAATCTACTCTGCCATCCGCTGTGAAATAGAAAAGGATCTTACTGTTGTCAAAAGTATACTCTACATCTACAAGCTTCATTTTCAATTTATGAAGCTTGATTTTTTCTACGCAAATATCAAAAGCCTTTTTTTCTTTTTCTTTGTTATCGGCAACCTTTTGAAGATCCTCATCGGTTGCCTCCCGAATCAATTTTTTTAAAGGATAGCTGATGTCCTCATCAGCGATATTGCGGTTTGACATAGCGACTTCTCCGCATTCAACTCCTCTGCTGGTTTCCACGATAATGTGATCCCCTTTTTTCAGGTTATGACCATCGGGATCAAAGTAGTATATTTTTCCTACATCTTTAAATCTCACACCTATAATATATGCCATTCGATCGATCCTCCATTTTTACGATTTCAACGCAGCACAAAGCCACGTACAAAAAAAATTCATATTGACATTTGAATTCAAGACATTTCTTGCCTCTTGTGCCTTTGCCTGTATTTTAAAGAGACGGCTCCTGGGAATTCTTTTAGCAGCATCTTTTGCCTGCTCCAAATTGGTTTCTGCCCCGACCGAAGCTTTTACTGCCTCGGAAGCAATTTCAACGAGGCAATCAGTGACACTGACAGCAAAAGCTCTGCTTTGAGACAGCTGATTAGTCAATATAAGCAGTTGATATTCCTTTGAGAGGGGAATAGCGGCATAAATTTCCTGAGCCAGTTTCATTGCTTCCTTACCGCCGTTTTCCAACTGTTGAATAGCGGAACCGATATTTCCGCCGCCCACATAAGCTGCCTGGTGGATTTCCTGTGATAGTTTATCGGGAAATCGTTTTTGCAGTTCTTTAACGGCTTCATCAAAAGAAACGGGGAACAGAGATAATATTCGTGTTCTGGAGCGAATGGTTTGAAGCAAAGCCGCTGCCGAAGAAACAGTTAAGAGAAACATTACATTTTCAGGAGGTTCTTCCAATATTTTCAAGAAAGCATTTTGTGCGGGCACTAACATTTTTTCACAATTCAAAAGGATGAACACCTTATTGGGTGCTTCATTTGCTTTTATATAAGCCGACGAGCGGATATATCGGATAGAGTCTATGGAAAGTTCCCCCGAATGATTACCATCTGCCATAAAAATATCGGGATGGATATGTTTTTGTGCCTTAAGGCAGCCGGAGCATTGACCGCAGGGTTTCGTTTCCTTTGATGAACAAACAGCATATTCTGCAATGATATTGGCAAGTGTTTTTTTACCTGTACCAACATCGCCTTCCAGAATAATTGCGTGGGGAAGGTTTTGGTGTTTCATTCCCTTATTCAGTTCATTTTTTACTTTAATGTTTCCAACAAAATCCGATAAAAGCATATTCGTTCTCTTTTCTGTTATTGATACTGCTATTATTATAAACTATTTTTTATTGATTTACAAGAATTAGTTTTCAATGATCAAGCGATGACGAAATGCTTTAACTCATCGAATGAGTTTTTTGATTTCGGCATAATGAATTTCTTTGGATAGTAACATCAAAGCGATTAGATTAGGAATAGCCATCAGTCCGTTGAGTGTATCGGAAATTTCCCATACCATCGAAATGTTCATTACACATCCTGCAAAAACGAACATCGAATAAATGACCCTATATAGTCTGATCCATTTGCTGCCGCTAAGATATTCCAAGCTTTTTTCTCCGTAATACGACCACGATACGAGTGTGGCAAACGCAAAAATAAAAATGGAAATACCAACAATGATTTTTCCGACAGCACCAAAAACACTTTCAAATGTATATAAACTCAGTTCAATGCCGTCAAGACCACTGTTTTGGCTTCCTGTTGCAAGAATACAGAGAGCCATCAATGTGCATAACACAGTGGTGTCGATAAATACCTGAAAAACGCCCCAAAAGCCTTGTTGGTAGGGGTTGTCCGTATCGGCGGCGGAATGAACGATAGGAGAACTGCCCAGACCTGCCTCGTTAGAAAAAACGCCTCTGGAAATACCGTATTTTATTGCCACTGCCATCCCATATCCCATTAATCCGCCCGAAACAGATCGGACGTCAAATGCTTGTGAAAAAATCAATAAAATACTACGGGGAATATCACGAAAATGAATGATGATCACTACAAGAACACAAAGGGTAAAGACGATTGAAATAAAGGGAATGAGTTTTTCGGTAAGCTTTGAAATTCTGTCAATGCCGCCGAAAATGATCAGAAAAACCAAAATTGCAAGGATTATTCCGCATAGCCACGATGGTATCCCAAAACAGTGGTGTATTGCTCCGGCGGCAGAATTGGCTTGTGTCATATTTCCCATTCCGAGTGCTGCCAGCGTACAAAAAACGGCAAAAACAGCGGCAAGCCATCGGCAGTGAAGCCCTTTTTCTATGTAGTACATAGGGCCGCCCACATATTTACCATTTCTTTTGACCCTGTACTTTATACCGAGAACATTTTCTGCCAAAATGGTTGCCATTCCAAAAAATGAAGCAATCCACATCCATAAGACCGCTCCTGCGCCGCCCATTGCAACAGCGTTGGCAACGCCGACAATGTTGCCTGTGCCGATGGAACCTGCCAATGCCGTTGACATTGCCTGAAAAGAAGAAATTTTTTCTGTGGTATTCTTACGGGTACAGGGTTTTAACAGTGTTCCGACGGTTTCTTTCCACCATAACTTAAAATGCAGTGCTTGGAAAAAACGAAGTTTTATGGTAAAAAAAATTCCTACTCCTAACAGCAGACACAGCATATACGGTCCCCATACAATATTATTGACAGCGGCGTTCATTTTTTCGATTGTTTCCATTTTATCTGTCACCTCATCATCATCATATAGTATTGCAAAGTGATTTATACATCAATAAAATTCACATCAATCAAAATAACTTGATGGTTGAATAAAGTCATTGGTTATGATATAATAAATAAAAATATGGTAAATTTAGGAGGTTTATTATGCCAAATTGGTTAAAAGATGCCGTTTTTTATGAAATTTATCCTCAGACATTTTGCGACAGCAATGGTGACGGAATTGGTGATCTGAAGGGTATCGAGTCCAAACTGGATTATGTCAGGAGTCTTGGCTGTAATGCGATCTGGCTTAATCCAATCTACGATTCACCTTTTATGGATGCCGGTTATGATGTACGTGACTATTATAAGGTTGCCGAACGTTATGGAACCAACGAAGATGCCAAAAGACTTTTTGAGATAGCTCATCAAAAGGGAATAAGAATTCTTCTTGATTTGGTACCCGGTCATACATCTGATACGCATCAATGGTTTTTGGAGAGCAAAAGAGCGGAAACAAATCAATACAGCAACCGTTATATATGGACGGACAGTGTATGGGAAGCACCGCCGCAGTATAAGTTTTTGTGTGGTATTACAGACCGTGACGGAAATTATCTGGTGAATTTTTTCAGTTCACAGCCTGCTCTGAACTATGGATTTAATGAAATTACACATCCTGATTGGCAGCTGCCAACGTCTCATCCCGACTGCAAAGCAACAGTAGAAGCACTCAAAGATATAATGCGTTTCTGGCTGGATATGGGTTGTGATGGATTTCGCGTGGATATGGCGGACTCACTGGTAAAAAATGAGGACGGAGAAAAACCGGAAACATGTAAAATATGGCGTAATGTTCGTGCAATGCTGGATAAGGATTATCCGGAAGCAGCACTGATCTCGGAATGGTGTAATCCTAAAGTTGCCATAGGAGCAGGTTTTCACAGTGATTTTTATCTTGACCACGATAACAACGGATACAGACACCTTTTCCGTGAGAAAGACAAGAAAACGGGAGAATGCAGGGCTGTTTTCGGTAAAAACGGAAAAGGCGATATTACCAAATTTCTTGACGAGTACCTTGACGATTTAAAAGGAACGAAGGGAAAAGGATATATCAGTTTTATTACCTGCAATCACGATACCCCCAGAATGACCAAAATGTTTACTCCATTGGAGGCCAAAATAGCGTACTCGTTTGTATTTTTAATGCCGGGTGTACCGTTCCTTTACTACGGAGATGAAATAGGAATGCGGTTTATGAACGGACTGAACAGCAAAGAAGGCGGTTACAGCCGTACGGGAACCCGTACTCCAATGCAATGGGATGACAGTAAAAATCATGGTTTTTCCAATGCTGACAGTGATAAGCTTTATCTGCCGGTAGATACCTCAGAGGACGCACCTACTGTACAAAATCAGACAGAAGATCCCGATTCTATTCTAAACACACTCAAAAAGGTAATTGCGATCAGGCATAACCATAAAGATTTACAGTCTGACGGTGATTTTGAAGTAGTGTACGCAAAGAAGGGGGAATATCCCTTTATCTTCAAACGGGGTGAATTTTTGATCGTAGTTAATCCTACTGACAAAGAACAATCTGTACCGTTTGATTTTGAGTGCAACCCGATGTTTACGATCGGCAAAGTATGTGTCGAAAACAAAACGTTAACAATGTGTGCTCAATCTCTCGGACTCTTGCAGTTATCCAAATAATTGGTGATCACTGTCAAAAAAATATCCTGCCCACGTTTCGCAGCGTTGGCAGGATATTTTTTTCGTAAAAAACACAGCCATCACAACTGTGCTTTTTACAGGTTTTCTTGAATGTGCCGGCATAAAGCTTCAAACGTTTCCGGGCTAATATCGTGTTCTATCTTGCAGGCGTCTTCTTTTGCGATACGTTCATCTACACCCAAGTTGATAAAAAATTTTGTCAGAATTTTGTGCCGTGTGTAAATGTCGTTGGCGATTTTCATACCTGCTTCTGTCAGTGTTATCAAATTATCACTGTCCATAATGATGTAGCCACGTTCTTTCAGGCGTTTGGTTGTATATGTTACACTGGGTTTGGTCACACCCAAATGCTGTGCCACATCAATAGATCTAACCGTTCCGTTTTTTTCTTTAATGATCAGCATCGCCTCGAGGTAATCTTCGGTGGTTTTTTCTGATTTCATAAATTATTCAATCCTTTAACAGAGATTTTATTTAATATCACTATGCTATCATATTTCCCCTAAAAAATCAAGCGATATTTTGCAACGAAAGCAACGTCTGGAATGGATCATCAACATATATTACCAGCAAAAAATCGTAATATCCAGAAGAAAAACGATAATAATATTAACACAGCCCCACAAAACGACAAAACGACTTGTACAAAGGTACGACTGCGGACAGTCGGAACTTTGATGGTCGGCTGTCCGTAAAGGAGCTGTCGAAAAAATAGGAATAGAATAAAGGAGAAAAAACATTATGTCAAATAATTCCAATTCACTCAACGTACCTGAGGCAAGACAGGCAATGGAACAGTTCAAGATGGAATGTGCCAATGAAGTAGGTGTTAACCTTAAACAGGGTTATAACGGAGATCTTACCTCACGTCAGGCAGGTTCTGTCGGAGGACAGATGGTCAAAAAAATGATTGAAGCTTATGAAAGAAGTATGTAATCGTTAGCAGTATTTTTAAGGGATAACTATATTATCACCAAAATTTCATCGCAAACACCATCGGTTAAATTTTACAAATTTCGTATCGTCAGTTTTGGCGGTACGAAATTTTTTGGTTTTTGACATTTTTTTAAAGTAATGTGATTTTTTGCCCTTTGGAGCATATGATGTTGTCTGCATTCATTTTTTTGATTTCACGCATCATCGCACTGCGGTCAACCGAAATATAATCAGCAACATCAGCAAGTGTCATTGGCAGAGAGATTTCAGTGCTGCCATTATTTTCGGCAATATAACGAAAATAGGTCAAAAGCTTGTTTCTGATCGTTCGCTGTGATAGAATATCCGTATGCGTCTGTTCACGGACAATCATTGACAAAATCAGACGATTGATCGGATCGGCATATTTTTGCGGTTCATTTTTACATAGGTTCATTAATTCTTGGTAGGAGCATATATATATATTGCAGTCGGTTCGTGCGGTAATATAGTATAAATTTACATATTTATGCGGAAAAAATGGTGATCCTATCACTTCACCGCTCTGATAGTAATCGAGAATATTTTTTTCTCCAACGGAATTAATGCTGACCAGATAAGCAAGCCCTTTGCTGAGCAGACCAATATAAGACTGATTTTCGCCACTGTCGGTAATGACGTCGTTTTTGCGATAGACACGCTTTTCGGCATTAACGTAACGGAGCAGTTCCATCAAATGCAAGGAGATAGTTTCATTATTGGCAGAATAATTATTCATTTTCTTACCCTCTATATAATGTGTTATGTTTTTGTGCAAAACGCTATATATTGTATTATACATCTAAAAAGTTGCATTTGCAACAGGTAATGGCGTTTTTTTGATATATAATATAACTCGTACCCAAAAAGAACAATGACCAACATGGAAGAAAGGCAGGAGGTAAAATCTATGAGAATTATTAAAAGAAATTCATCCGAAGAGATTTTTAACGGTGAAAAAATCGTCAATGCCGTCACTAAGGCAAATAATGCATCTGCTCAACAGTTCCTTACACAGGAGCAGATAAAAGATATAGCGGAATATGTAGAATACAAGTGCAATAAAATGGGCAGGGCTGTATCGGTAGAAGAAATTCAAGATATGGTAGAAGATCAGATTATGGCAAAGGGTGCATTTGAACTTGCCAAGAACTATGTGCGTTATCGTTACACCCGTTCCCTTGTCAGACGTTCCAATACGACCGATAATAAGATATTAACGCTGATCGAGTGTAACAACGAAGAAGTAAAACAGGAAAATTCTAATAAAAATCCTACCGTTAACAGCGTTCAGCGAGATTATATGGCAGGTGAGGTCAGTAAAGACCTTACCAAACGTATCTTACTTCCGCCGGACATTGTGGAGGCACACGAAAAGGGATTAATTCATTTTCACGATACGGATTATTTTGCACAGCATATGCATAACTGTGACCTTGTTAACCTTGAAGATATGCTTCAGAATGGTACCGTTATCAGTGAAACATTAATCGAGAAACCGCATAGTTTTTCGACCGCCTGTAATATTGCAACTCAAATCATTGCTCAAGTGGCAAGCAACCAATATGGTGGTCAAAGCATCAGCCTAACCCATTTGGCACCGTTTGTCCAGATTTCGAGAGAAAAGATCAAAAGGGAATTTATAGCGGAATTGAAAGAAATGGACTGCGAAATCCCACAGGAGAAAATGGATCAAATCGTAGAAGAACGTTTGCGTAAAGAAATTACCAAGGGAGTACAGACAATACAGTATCAGGTAGTGACTCTCCTTACCACTAATGGTCAGGCACCTTTTGTTACTGTTTTTATGTATTTGAATGAGGCAAAGGATGAGCAAGAAAAAAGAGATCTTGCTATGATTATTGAAGAAACGCTTCGTCAACGTTATACCGGTGTAAAAAATGAAGCAGGCGTCTGGATCACACCTGCCTTTCCAAAACTGATATACGTTTTGGAGGAAGATAACATTACCGAGGACGGAAAATACTGGTATCTGACAGAACTGGCGGCTAAGTGTACCGCCAAGAGAATGGTACCCGACTATATTTCGGAAAAAGTAATGCTCAAAAATAAAATTGATAAAAACGGTGAAGGACACTGCTATACATGTATGGGCTGCCGCAGCTTTCTTACTCCGTATGTTGACAAAAACGGCAAGCCGAAATATTACGGCAGATTTAATCAAGGCGTTGTAACCGTCAATCTGGTGGATATAGGACTGAGTGCCAATAAGGATATGACAAAGTTCTGGGAAATTTTTGACGAAAGAATGAATTTGTGTCATCGGGCACTTCAGGAACGCCACAAAAGACTGCTTGGAACCAAAACCGATGCGGCTCCTATTCTGTGGCAGTACGGTGCTATCGCCAGACTGAAAAAAGGTGAGCCGATTGATGAACTTTTGTATGGCGGTTACTCTACACTTTCATTGGGATATGCAGGACTCTGGGAGTGTGTCTATAGCCTTAACGGCAAGAAATTGACGGAAGAGGAAGGAAAAGAACTTGGTTTAGCAATTATGAAAAAGCTGAATGAATATTGTGCCAAGTGGAAATCTGAAGAAAACATTGACTATAGCATTTATGGTACACCGCTGGAAAGCACGACCTATAAATTTGCCAAATGTCTGCAAAAGCGTTTTGGTATTATTGAGGGTATTACAGACAGAAATTATATTACCAACAGCTATCATGTACACGTTACCGAAGAAATCAATGCATTTGATAAGCTTAAGCTGGAATCGGAGTTTCAGACACTTTCTCCCGGAGGAGCTATCAGTTATGTAGAAGTGCCTAATATGCAGGATAATATTCCTGCTGTTCTGAATGTTATTCAGTTTATCTATGACAACATTATGTATGCAGAGCTGAATACCAAGAGCGATTATTGTCAGGTTTGCGGCTACAGTGGTGAAATACAGATCGTGAAAGATGAATACGGAAAACTGGTGTGGGAATGTCCCAACTGCAAAAACCGCAATCAAAATACCCTTAATGTTGCCAGAAGAACCTGTGGCTATATCGGTACACAGTTCTGGAATCAGGGTCGCACCCAAGAAATCAAGGAAAGAGTACTTCATCTTTCCAATCATATTTTTGCTCCGGAACCGACCGTATGATAAGGAGTTTCTTCTTATTCCATTTGATATATCACAAGAAGGGCGATGTCAAAGTTGCATATCGGAGAGATCATTACAGCTGACTGTGCCAACGGCATCGGCATAAGAGTCAGTGTGTTTGTGTCCGGCTGTACTAACCGATGCAAGGGATGTTTTCAGCCGCAGACATGGGATTTTGAATATGGCGAGCCGTATACCGTACAGACCGAAGAACTTATTGTCAATGAATTGTCCAAAAGCTATTATAACGGACTGACAATACTGGGAGGAGAACCGTTTGAACCATCCAATCAACGTGAGATCGTTAAACTGATACGCAGAATCAGTAAAGAGCTTCCTGACAGGAATATCTGGATTTATACAGGCTTTACTTATGAAAAAGATCTGGTACCCGGAGGTTGTCGCTATATTGAATGTACGGATGAAATCTTGGATCATACGTCAATTCTTGTTGACGGCAGATTTGTAGAGGAATTGAGAAATCTGTGTCTGAAATTCAAGGGTTCTTCCAATCAACGTATTATTGATGTCAAAAAGACCAGAGAAACAGGAAAGATTGTTTTGTCGGAACTGAACGATTAAATTGACAGGGTTATCTTCCAACAACATTGAAAAAATGGCAACTACAATCCTGCCGGCTTAAGATGGTTCAAAGTTTGACAACAGTGTAGCTTTTTTGTTATTGTACCGTAATTCATTTCAAAAGCTGCCGCAAAATGATTGTTCTTGCGGCAGTTTTTGTTTTGCCCTGTTTTTTGTACGGTATGGATAGAAGGCATTATTGGCAGCAATAAAGAATTTCACGGAAAGGAACAAAACAGAATGTTTTCTCAGGAACAATCCCAACGATATTTGCGGAATATCAAACTTGCCGAGGTGGGTGAGAAAGGACAAAAGCAACTTTTAAATGCTAAGGTGCTGATCATCGGAGCAGGGGGGCTGGGTTCACCGGCGGCGTTGTATCTTGCGGCAGCTGGTGTCGGAACACTTGGGATAGTGGATGCAGATGAAGTGGATTTATCTAATCTACAGCGTCAAATTCTTCATTCTACTTCCGATGTCGGCAGGGCAAAGGTGAATTCCGCTAAGGAAAAAATGGAAAAACTTAATCCTGACGTTAAGGTAAATGTCTATCCTCTGTTTTTGGATGCATCCAATATAGAGGATGTCATTGCAGAGTACGATTTTGTGATAGATGCAACTGATAATTTTTCTTCCAAATTTTTGATCAATGATGCCTGTGTGTTATTGAAAAAACCGTTTTCTCATGCAGGGGTTGTCGGATTTAAGGGACAATTAATGACTTATGTTCCGGGACAAGGTCCCTGTTACAGATGTATTTTTAAAAATCCGCCCCCATCCTCTACCCCCAATACGGCACGAAACGGTGTTATGGGAGCAACAGTCGGTGTGATAGGCTGTTTGCAGGCAATGGAAGCTATCAAATATATTATTGGAAAAGGAGAACTGCTTACAGCCAAACTGCTGATATATGATGCCATACAAACAGAGTTTCGTATGGTAAAATTACCAAAATATGTCAGAGACTGCCGTATATGCGGTGATAATCCAACTATTTTCACGCTTGTTTAAAGTAAGTTTTTTATCAAAAAATATGTTGATTGATGAAAAAAACAGTCGTTTTGTTTATTTTTTTGTATAACATACAAAATATACAAGTTTCTGAAAATAAAATTCCATAGAAGTGCTGTGAAGAATTAACAAAATAAATTTCATTATTATTTATTGGTTATTATTATATAAATATTATAACTAAATTTGTATACTATTTTTGTTGATAAAAGGAGAAAAAGTCAAAAAAATTCTTGTAATAAAACAAAAATTGAAGTATAATTAAGATGAATTTAGTTCAGTTTTCTGACGATAAATTTAATAAAATCCGGGAGGAATATAAATGGCAGAAAAAACTCTTCCTGCTTTCCAGGGAACCCCTGAACAGCAGCAAAAGCTTCAAGAGGTAATTGAACAAAATAAACAATTACCCGGTGCTTTATTGCCCGTTCTTCATGAGGCTCAGGAAATTTACGGCTATCTTCCTATCGAAGTTCAGCAGATGGTTGCTGATGGTCTTGGCGTTTCACTCAGTGAGGTATACGGCGTGGCGACCTTTTATTCACGTTTTAGTCTCACACCTAAGGGTAAACACAGAATCAGTGTCTGTCTTGGTACGGCATGCTACGTAAAGGGTGCCGACAAAATTCTTGCAGAGGTAGAAAAGAAACTTGGTATCAAGAGCGGCGAATGTACTGCTGACGGTTTGTTTTCCATCGATTCATGCCGCTGCGTAGGTGCGTGCGGTCTTGCTCCGGTAATGATGATTGATGAGGATGTTTACGGTAAGCTGACTCCGGCTGAGGTTGACAAAATCATTGATAAATATCTTGCCGAGGAAGGGGGCAGCAACTAATGACATTAGAAGAACTGAATAAAATAAAAAATGATTATGAAGAACTTGTCCTTGTCAGAAAAGTTGTGAAAGAACAGGGCGAGAAGCTTGCTGAAAAAACAGGCTATCGTAAACAGGTTCTCGTTTGCGGTGGTACGGGCTGTACGTCGTCCGGCAGTAAAAAGGTACTTGCTGCACTGGAAAATTCACTGAAAGAAAATGGCATTGAGGATGAGATCCTTGTGGTAAGAACGGGCTGTTTCGGTCTTTGTTCCCTCGGTCCGATTATGATAGTATATCCCGAAGGTGCTTTCTATTCTCAGGCTACTCCTGAAGGGGTAGAAAGAATTGTGAAAGAACATCTTGTAGAGGGTAAAGTAGTAACCGATCTGCTTTATCAGGAAACCGTACATACGGACGGTTCTATCCTTTCACTTTCAGAAACATCATTCTATAAAAAACAGCTTCGTATTGCACTGAGAAACTGCGGTGTTATCGATCCCGAAAATATCAAAGAATATATCGCAATGGAAGGTTATCAGGCTCTTGCTAAGGCGTTGACCACAATGACACCGGACGAAGTTATTCAGGAAGTTCTTGATTCCGGTCTGCGAGGCAGAGGAGGCGGCGGCTTCCCAACAGGAAGAAAATGGTCGTTTGCACGTGCTTCTCAGGGCGATGTTAAATATGTGTGCTGTAATGCCGATGAAGGCGACCCCGGTGCATTTATGGACCGTTCTATTCTTGAAGGCGATCCACAGTGTATCATTGAAGCAATGATTATCGCAGGTTATGCGATCGGTGCACATCACGGCTTTGTGTATGTCAGAGCGGAATATCCAATCGCAGTGGAACGTCTCAGAATTGCTATCGAACAAGCTAAGGAATATGGTTTCCTCGGTAAAAATATCTTCGGTTCAGGATTTGATTTCGATATGGAAATTCGTCTTGGTGCCGGTGCGTTCGTATGCGGTGAGGAAACAGCGTTGATGACATCTATCGAAGGCAACAGAGGCGAGCCTCATCCACGTCCTCCGTTCCCGGCAGTTAAGGGACTCTTCGGCAAACCTACCGTTCTTAATAATGTTGAAACATATGCTAATATTGCACAGATCATTCTCAGAGGCAGTGAGTGGTATTCTTCCATCGGTACAGAGAAGAGCAGAGGTACCAAAGTATTTGCTCTTGGCGGTAAGATCAATAACGTTGGTCTGGTTGAAATCCCGATGGGTACAACTTTGCGTGAGATCGTAGAAGAAATCGGCGGCGGTATTCCGAACGGTAAAAAATTCAAGGCTGCTCAGACGGGCGGACCTTCCGGCGGATGTATCCCTGCAGAGCATATTGATACACCGATCGATTATGATAGCCTTCTTGCCATCGGTTCAATGATGGGTTCCGGCGGTATGATCATCATTGATGAAGATACCTGTATGGTAGATATTGCGAAATTTTATCTTGAATTTACCGTTGACGAGAGCTGCGGCAAATGTACACCTTGTCGTGTAGGTACACAAAGATTGCTGCAATATCTTGATAAGATCACTAAGGGTAATGGTGAACCGGAAGACCTTGAAAAGATCGAAGAACTGGCACAGCATATGCAGAAGTCATCCCTCTGTGCACTCGGTCAGACAGCACCGAACCCCATTCTTTCTACTATGAAATTCTTCAAGGATGAATATATTGCTCATATTGAAGATAAAAAATGTCCTGCAGGCGTATGTAAATCGCTTATCAGATATGAGATTATCCCTGATAAATGTAAAGGTTGCACACTTTGTGCAAGAAAGTGTCCTGTTGGTGCAATCAGCGGTACTGTTAAAGAACCGCACGTTATTGACAGCAAGAAGTGCATTAAGTGCGGCGTTTGTATGCAGAACTGTCGCTTCGGTGCGATTCATACTGTTTAAGGAGGGGATAATAATATGGAAACTGTACATCTTAAAATTAACAATATACCTGTAGAGGTACCAAAGGGATATACAATTCTTCAGGCGGCGAAAGAAGCCAATATAGAGATCCCTACACTTTGCTACTTAAAAGATATTAACTGTATAGGTGCTTGTCGTGTCTGTATGGTAGAAGCCAAGAACCGCAGAGGTCTTTTGGCAGCTTGTGTTTATCCCGCTGAAGAAGGTCTGGAAGTATTCACTAATACTCCTGCCGTCATCAAATCAAGAAAAACAACACTGGAACTTCTTCTTTCCACACACCATAAAAAGTGTCTTTCTTGTGTACGCAACAACAACTGTGAGCTTCAGCGTCTTGCTGCGGAGTATGGTGTCGATGAGGACAGATTTACCTCAGAAGAACCCATTTATGAAATCGACGATGCATCACCATATATCGTTCGTGATAACAACAAGTGTATTCAGTGTATGCGTTGTGTTGCTGCTTGTAAAAATGTTCAGTCTGTTTCTGTTATCGGCCCCATCAAGCGTGGTTTCGCTGTACACGTAGGCAGTGCATTTGATAAGAGTTTGAATGATTCTCCTTGCGTTGGCTGCGGTCAGTGCGTAGTAAGTTGTCCTGTGGGTGCTCTGACAGAAAAGAGTCAGGAAGACAAAGTTTGGGAAGCTATTGCGGATCCCGAAAAGCAGGTTGTATTCTATACAGCTCCGTCCATTAAGGCAACACTCGGTGAAAGCTTCGGACTTCCGGTTGGTACTAACGTAGACGGTAAAATGACGGCAGCCATTCGCCGCTTGGGCGAAGGTGTCAAGATCTTCAATATGGACTTTACGGCCGATCTTACCATCCTTGAAGAAGCTAACGAGCTGATTGAAAGAGTACAGAACGGCGGTACACTTCCGATGTTTACATCTTGCTGCCCAGGCTGGGTAAAGTTTGTTGAGCATTACTATCCGGAGTTTATTCCGCATCTTTCTACTTGTAAATCACCTCAGGCAATGTTTGGTGCAGTTCTCAAGAGTTACTATTGTGAAAAGAACAATATCGATCCGAAAAACCTGTTTGTTGTCAGTGTTATTCCCTGTACAGCAAAGAAGTTTGAGGCATCCAGACCTGACCTTCGTTCCAACGAAGCATATGACGATGTAGATGTTGCACTTACTACCAGAGAACTGGCAAGAATGATCAAACGTGCCGGTATTTCCTTCAATGAGCTTGAAGAAGAGGATTATGATGCTCCGTTTAATAAAGCAACAGGCGGTGGTGCTATTTTCGGTGCAACAGGCGGTGTGCTTGAAGCAGCTCTAAGAACAGCAGCAAGAACTCTTGACGGCGAATTTAAGAAGGTTGACTTTGAAGAAGTAAGAGGACCTGAGGCGGTTCGTACCGTTACTTATGAAGTAGCAGGCATCAAGATCAATGTAGCAGTAACATCCGGTCTTGGCAATGCACGTCAGCTGCTTGAGAAAATCAAGAAGGGCGAAGCAGATTATCAGATGGTAGAAATTATGGCTTGTCCCGGTGGTTGTATCAATGGCGGCGGTCAGCCTCTCCTTAGCGACAGCATTCGCAATTATGTTGATTACAAGGCACTTCGCTCAAAGGCACTGTACGATTATGACGCAGCTGCTGAGTTCCGTTGCAGTGACGAAAGCCCCGTTATCAAGATGGTTTATGATGAATATTTTGAGGCACCTGGCAAGGAAAAGGCTCATAAGTATCTTCATACAACCTATGTTCCACGTGATAAATATTACAAATAATAGTTGATCTCAAATAATGATCCGCAGCAACAGAATGGATATTTTGTGGCTGCGGATTTTTGTGTAAAAAACAGCACGGAACCAGCAATATGATATCCCGTACTGTTATTAATTTTAAAGTCTGCTTTTGAAATCATTATAATCAAATTTTTTCAGCAATTCTGTTGTTCCATCTGACCTTAAAAGATAGATCGAAGGCAATGGCATACCATTGAAGGTGTTATTTTTGACCATCGAATAAATTGACATATCTGTGAATATCAATTTATCTCCGATTTGGAGAGGTTTGTCAAATGAATAATCTCCAATGACATCACCGGCAAGACAAGTAGGAGCACCAAGGCGATAGGTATATGGTAAGACCCCCGGCTGTTCGGAATGAATAATATGCGGTCTGTAGGGCATTTCAAGAACATCAGGCATATGACAGGCAGCGGATGTGTCAACAATAGCAATATTCATATTATTTTTTAATTGATCCAGCACGGTAGTGACCAAATAACCGGCATTCAGAGCGACTGCTTCGCCAGGTTCAATATATACCTGAACATTGTATTTGTTTTTAATATACAAAATACATTCCGTCAGCTTGTCCAAATGGTAATTGTTTTTGGTGATGTGGTGTCCGCCGCCAAAATTAATCCATTTCATTCTGTAAAAATACGAACCGAATTTTTCTTCAACCGCTTTAAGGGTTCTTTCCAATGTTTCGGCACCTTGTTCGCACATTGTATGGAAGTGCAAACCACTGATGCCATCCAATTCATTTTCCTCGAAGTTTGCTTTAGTGATGCCAAGTCTTGAATTGGTAAAGCACGGATTATATATATCTGTTTCTATTTCGGAGTATTCGGGATTAATTCTCAATCCAAATTCAACGTTTTTGGCACACAGTGCTTTTTTTCTGAAATGCTTCCATTGCGAAAATGAATTGAATACAATATGATCGCACATTTTAAGTAATGCATCAAAATCTTCGTCTTTATAAGCGGGAGAAAAGCAATGGATCTGTTTGCCGCTCATTTCTTCATAAGCCAATTTTGCTTCAAAAAGACCGCTGGCGGTTGTTCCGCTGATATATCGGGCAATCAAAGGATATACGTGATAAGCGGAAAATGCCTTTTGTGCCAGCAGTACACAACAGCCTGTTTTTTGTTCCACTTGCTGCAGAATTTCTAGATTATGGATCAGTGCAGCTTCATCAATGACATAACAGGGGGTAGGGAGATGATATAATTCTTTCAGGTTATCCATATTTTATCGCTCCTTAAAAAACAAACAGTGCCGAAATGACACTGTTTGTACGGTATTGATCATTATACGTTCACTCATTCTACCAAATCAGGGTTAAAGCTTTCTTTCCACGGGAGACCAAATTGGTTAAGAGCGTCCATAAAGGGATCGGGATCGAATTCTTCGATATTGTGTACGCCGGGTTTGTTCCATTTTCCGGTGAGCAGCATAGCGGCACCGATCATAGCAGGTACGCCTGTTGTGTAAGAAACTGCCTGTGAACCAACTTCTTTATAACATTCCTGATGATCACATACATTGTAGAGATAGTACGTTTTGTCCTTGCCGTCTTTTTTACCGATGAAAATGCAGCCAATATTCGTTTTCCCCTTGGTTCTCGGACCGAGAGAGGCAGGATCGGGAAGAACTGCTTTGAGAAATTGAAGAGGTACGATTTGTTTTCCTTCAAATTCAATAGGCTCGATAGAGGTCATACCGACATTTTCAAGGCATTTGAGATGTGTCAGATAACTCTGCCCGAATGTCATAAAGAAACGGATACGCTTAATTCCCTTAATATTAAGAGCGAGAGATTCCAATTCTTCATGATGAAGCAAATACATATCTTTTTCGCCTATTTCCGGAAAGTGATAGACTCTTTTGATTTCCATTGGTTCAGTTTCGACCCATTGACCATTTTCGATATAACTGCCCTTTGCTGAAACTTCACGAATGTTAATTTCAGGATTAAAGTTGGTGGCAAAGGGATAGCCGTGATCACCTGCATTACAATCGAGAATATCAATATAATTAATCTCGTCAAATTCGTGTTTCAGTGCGTAGGCACTAAAAACACCTGTTACACCGGGATCAAATCCGCTGCCAAGAAGGGCGGTGATACCGGCTTTCTCAAAACGTTCACGATATGCCCATTGCCATTTGTATTCAAATTTGGCAGTATCAAGGGGTTCATAGTTGGCAGTGTCGACATAATTTACTTTGGTAGCCAGACACGCATCCATAATGGTCAAATCTTGATAGGGGAGTGCCAGATTGATGACAACATCGGGCTTGAATTGATTGATCAAGACAATGAGTTCATCAACATTATCGGCATTGACCTGTGCCGTTGAGATTTTTGTTTTGCCGCCGTCAAGCTTTTCTTTCAAAGCGTCACATTTTGATTTTGTTCTGCTGGCGATGCAAATTTCTTCAAAGACGTCTGAATTTTGGCAGCATTTGTGAACGCAAACACTTGCTACGCCGCCGGCACCTATAATTAAAGCTTTTCCCATTTTTGATCCTCCGTGAATATCAGAATTTTTAAAAATTGAATAGTGACCGCTTGATCAGTGAAGAGAGTTTTTGTTTTTTATTGGCAGTGAATAATGTCAAGCGGACATTTTAAATTTTATTCGCCTTCCATCAGCTGTTTGGTAACGTAAGTTGGCAGAGAGAAACAGCCTTTATGAAGTTTTGTATTATAATACTTGGTATCAATACCGAGTTGGTTCCATCGACCTTCATCTAAATTATGAACCGGATGATATTTTTTTGACGCAAATCCGAATAGCCAGTGTCCCGAAGGATAGGTTGGAATATGTGCCTGATATACCTTACATATCGGAAAAAATTCCATGATTTTTTTGTGAGCCTGTTTCATTGCTTTGGCGTAAGATCTGTAAAACGGGCTTTCGTGCTGATTGACCAGTATGCCTTCATCATTGAGAGCTTTGTAGCAATTACCGTAAAATTCGGTTGTAAACAGTCCTTCTCCCGGTCCCACGGGATCGGTAGAATCGACAATAATTAAATCATAAGTGTTTTCCACACTTCTGACAAATCTAAGTCCGTCATCAATATGGATATGCACACGAGGGTCGCTCAGTTTGGAAGAAACATACGGCAAATATTCTTTACAGGCGTCAACGACCATTCTGTCGATTTCAACCATATCAATATTTTGGATGGTTTGGTATCGTGTCAGTTCTCTTACAGTACCGCCGTCACCTGCACCGATCACCAGTACGTTTTTAATATCAAGGTTGGTTGCCATCGGAACGTGGGTGATCATTTCGTGATAAATAAATTCATCATTTTGCGTCAGCATAATTCTGTCATCCAAAACGAGAATATCGCCAAACTCAGGGGTACTAAAAATCTCAATACGTTGAAAATCGGATTGTGCCGAATATTTTTGTTTATCACAACGGATGGAAAAACGAACATTTTTTGTCTGCTCCTCGGTATACCACATCTCCATCACAAAACCTCCTCTGTATTGGAATTTATATCATAATATTGATTTTTTCTGTGTTAATATCCTCTGCACCTGTCAGATTACATCCTTTCGCTTTGGCATAAATGATATATTCCAAAGCGTCTGCGGTAATTAATTCGCCCGGAGCTAATATCGGAATGCCCGGTGGATAGCACATTACAAATTCTGCACAAACCTTGCCGAGGGTATCTTTCAAAGGCAGCTGCATTTTATCGGCATAAAAAGCTTCCTGCGGTGAACATACGACTACAGGCTCTATGTATTCATGGTCAAGCATACCGGCAGGGTCTTTGGCATATCTTCTTTTGATTTCGGATAAAGCAGAGATCAGGCGTTCGATATTCAATATTCTGTCACCTACAGAAACAATAGCCAAGATATTGCCAATATCACCGAATTCTATCTGAATATCGTACTTATCTCGTAAAATATCGTAAACCTCAATTCCCGCCAATCCAATATCTCTTGTGTGTACAGAAATTTTTGTCGGATCAAAGTCGAAGATGTCGTCGCCATTAATCAGTTCTCTGGAAAAGGCATACAAACCGCTAATCTTATTGATTTCTTTTCTTCCGTAAGAAACAAGGGACGTGACTCTTTCAAAAATGAGTTTTCCATTGAGAGCCAGATTTTTTCTGGAAATATCCAGTGAGGCCATTAACAGATAAGAAGCACTGGTAGTTTGTGTCAGATTGATAATTTGTCTTACATAGCCCTCAGACACACCCTCTCCAAGAAGCAAAGCAGAGCTTTGTGTGAGAGAGCCGCCTGTTTTGTGCATACTAACGGCGGCCATATCGGCACCAACGCTCATTGCTGACAATGGCATGTAATCACCGAAATAAAAATGGGTGCCATGAGCCTCATCAACGAGTACCTTCATTCCTGCCTGGTGAGCGATTTTAACAATTTCTCTCAAATTAGAGCATACACCGTAATAGGTAGGATTATTGACGATAATTGCTTTGGCATCGGGATTTTCTTCTATGGCTTTTTTAACGGAGTCAACTGACATTCCCAACGGGATTCCGAGTTGCTTGTTGACTCCCGGATTGACATAAACAGGAACCGCACCGCATACAATCAAGGCATTAATACTGCTTCGATGCACATTTCTCGGCATAATAATTTTGTCGCCTCTTTTACAGACACTCATCACCATTGCCTGAACCGCACACGAAGTGCCATTGACCATAAAGAAAGCGTGAGAAGCACCAAAAGCATCCGCCATCAGTTCTTCTGCCTCTTTGATCACGCTGACGGGATGACACAAATTATCCAGCGGTTTCATTGAATTGACATCTACACTCATACAATCTTTGCCCAGAAATTCTGTCAATTCAGGATTTCCTTTACCTTGTTTATGTCCGGGAACATCGAAAGAAACAATTCGATTTTCTTTATATTCGCACAATGCCTCATAGATGGGAGCACGATTTTGTAACAGTTTCATTTTTTATCCTCATTCATAAACATTGGAGCCGCTGAATATTTCTATCATTTCACGGCGTAAGCTGTTTGAAATAGCCAGTCTTTCTTTCGGTGGAATTTCATATACATCTGTTTTAAATAAATAATTTTGCAGTTCCAGTTCTTTGATGAGCAGCTGAGTATGAAAAATATTGGCCTGATATACGTTAATATCGACGGTATCATATCTTTTCAGTGTTTCATCTTTGATATAATCCTGAATGGAAGTGATTTTATGGTCAATAAAAAGTTTTTTGCCGCTTGTATCTCTGGTAAAGCCTCTTACCCGATAGTCGATGGTAATAATATCGGAATCAAAGCTGTCGATCAAAAAATCAAGAGTATTCAGAGGGGAGATAGTACCGCACGTTGAAACATCAATATCCACCCGAAAAGTAGCGATAGCGTTGTCAGGATGATATTCGGGATAGGTGTGGACAGTAACGTGACTTTTATCAAGATGGGCTGCGATTTCCTGAGAACTGAGAACAGCGTATTTTCCACAGTTGCAGGACTTATCAATTTTTTCGGGCAATCCTTTTTCAGAGATGAGCAATGTCACACTGGCACCCTGTGGATCATAGTCCTGTTTGGAAATATTGAGTACGGTTGCACCGATCATTTCTGTAACCTGACATAAGATATTTGTCAGACGATCGGAGTTATATTGTTCGTCTATATATGCAATATAATCTTTTTGTTCACGTTCTGTTTTCGCATAGCACACATCGTAAATATTAAAACTCAGGGTTTTTGTCAGATTATTAAATCCATACAACTTCAATCTCTTGTCCAATTTTATTGTCACAACCTTAACATTTTAAAATAATATCCGATTTATTTTTCGCTGAGCTTGCTCATAATCATATCTGCGCACATATAGACATTACCGCCGCCGATTGTAATGATCAAATCATCGGGTCGAGCTTTCTTTGTGACATAGTCAGCGATTTCCTCAAACGTTTTAAACCAAACACACCCGTCTATTTTATCAGCCAGATCCTTGGCATAAATGTTGTAGGTATTGGTTTCACGAACAGGAAGAATTTCTGAAAGGATAGCGTGATCGGGAATAGAGAGAACCTCTGCAAATTCATTCAGGAACATATATGTTCTGGAGAAAGTATGCGGCTGAAAAACAGCCCATACATTTTTATAGCCCATACTCATAGCGGTCGTCAAAGTAGCTCTCAATTCTGTAGGATGATGAGCAAAATCATCTGCTACCGTAATTCCGTGTGGCTTTCCGAGAATTTCAAAGCGCCTGTGAGCACCGCTGAATTCGCCCAGAGCCCTTTTAACATCTTGAGCGGACACGCCCATAGAAATAGCAGTGGCAGCAGCGGCAAGTGCATTCATAACGTTATATTTACCGGGTACTTTGAGCTGCACAGAGACCAGCTTTTCGCCGTTATGTATCAGATCAAAGCTGTCACAAACAGCAGATTCGCCTGTAATTTCAGCACGGAAATCGTTATTTTTTCCAAATCCGAAAGTAACGATTTTTTGTCCGTTGTTGGTCATATCATTGATACATTTCATAGAATTTTTATCATCGCCGTTAATCACGATCATAGAAGAAGTCTGATTGATAAATTTGGTAAAAGATTGCTGTATTCTTTCCAACGTACCAAAGTAATCCAGATGATCTTCGTCCACATTCAGGATAACCGAAACGGAGGGAAATATACGCAGGAAAGTATCGACATATTCGCAGGCTTCACAAACAATAATATCAGACTGTCCTACACGGCTGTTGCCGCCGATAAACGGCAATTTGGCACCGATCACGGCAGTGGGATCAAAATTAGCCATTGTCAGTATTTGAGTGATCATAGAGGTTGTGGTTGTTTTGCCATGGGTACCGGAAACGGCAACAGATTTTTTATATTGATCTACCACAGCACCCAGAATTACGGAACGTTCGGCAATCGGAATATTGTGTTCCGATGCGGAGATAAGCTCAGGATTATCCAGTTTTACAGCGGCGGTATAGACCACCAGATCGGCACCGATCACGTTTTCGGGATAATGTCCCATCGTGACAGGGATACCGTACGAACGGATACGCATTAAAGTATCTGACTCAGCCGTATCCGAACCGGTAATTTTATATCCTTCACTATGAAGTATTTCTGCCAGAGGGCACATACCGGAACCGCCTATACCTACAAAATGAATTCTTTTAACATTATCAAGCATATGTTGGTAGTTTTCGACCATTAATGAGCACTTCCTATCCCAAAGTATATTAAAAAAATATGCGATTAAGCAAAATGATATTCGATTTTTGGGCAGAAAACAAACGTTTCTGTTTATTCCTACACAGTTATTTATTATATAATAATTTTTTATCAATTTCAATACATCAGTCCAAAATAAGCAGGGCAATCAGTCCAAAATAAGCAGGGCAACCGAATGAAAAAAGAGTAAAGTATGTTGTAATTGACCAAAGGAAATTATTCAATGATGAAAAAAATATACTGGTAGAAGCAGTGGTAATAGCAATCATAGCTGTAACAACTGTGTTCTTAGCAAGGAGATAAAATACGTCGCTATTGTCCTTATGTTTAAAGATCTGTTTTCTATATTCGTTTTTCGGACTTACCTCAACTATTGATATAGAACCTGATAAAGCAAAAAAAAACGCACTAACAACTGAAAAAATCAGTGTTAGTGCGTTTTGAGCGGAGGACAAGGGATTTGAACCCTCGCGCCGGTTTCCCGACCTACTCCCTTAGCAGGGGAGCCCCTTCACCACTTGGGTAATCCT
>CADCOE010000044.1 GCA_902802985.1 uncultured Ruminococcus sp. | reverse complement strand
TGCGAGTGACGGGACTTGAACCCGTACGTCGTAAAACACACGCCCCTCAAACGTGCCTGTCTGCCAATTCCAGCACACTCGCAAATCAAAATATTACTTTACAAACAACAATAGTAATTATAAAATATATTCTGTTATTTGTCAAGAACTTTTAAAAATTTTTTAAAAAAATTTCGGATTTGAATATACTTCAAATCCGAAATTGATCTTTAACAGTGCTTTCACAGTGCTTTGAACAATACAATTTGAAAATCAATTTTTGTTTTCCAATTTCTTGTACATTGAGCTTTTTAAGAATATACTGTATTATTTAGAAACGATAAACGGAGCCAGAGCACCTGCAAACGCATTGATCGGCATTGTCTGGAGCCATACATGACCGGGACCAGTTACTCTTGTATTAAACAGACCTTCACCGCCAAAGAGGGCATTACCGATGCCGGATATACTCTCGATTGACATTGTACAGGTTGCATCCATTGCAGCAAGGTAGCCGGTGTCGATCAACATAGACTGACCGGGGGCAAGCTGATACTCAACAATACTGCCGTCAAATTCGAGGAAAGCAATTCCCTGACCGGTAAACTGCTGCATAATAAATCCTTCACCGCCAAAGATGCCCGCACCAAAGCGTTTCTGGAAAAAGATACTGAGATTAACGCCTGTAGACATAGCCAGATAGGAATGCTTCTGTGCTACGATGGATCTCTGCGGAGAAATTTCAAATGGAAGGATACTGCCCGGTACAGATGAGGCAAAAGCAATTTCACCGGGACCACCCTGTGCAGTATATACATTCTGAAAAATTGACTCACCGGAGAATGCTCTTGAGAACATTTTTCCAACACCACCGCCTGCATTAGTAGACATCTGCATATTGGGTGACATCCACGCCATTGCCCCTTTTTGACAGTTGACGGACTCCTGTCCTTCAAGCGTACAAATCACAACTGGAAACGGATCGCCTTTAATTTGATATTTCATTGCTAAGTCTCCTTTACATATAATAATTGGTTATGCTAAATATAACATAAATCTGCGTATTATACAATAGTTTTTTATAAATTTACATATTTTTTACAAGAATTGTAATTACTAAAACTGAATATCACTGTTGAAGTATTTTATCATTCTCATTCTATCATTTATATAAGAATTCATTAAGTTGATAATAAAAATCATTCAGCACTTTTTTTGTATTGATTATTCCACTTGCAGTCCTTTTGATAAAAAATCCCCTGACGTTCAGAAGCATCAGAGGATCATCATTCTGTTTATTCTTCTTCCGTAAGAACTTTCACGGAAGGCGTTTTTTTACGGGGCATTGGCGTATAGGTCAGACTCAGCATACAGTTTTCTTCCCCCGACGTAATCAGTGAACGTACATAATCGATCAGTTTTTTCAGGAAAACACCCACAACCGCACCAATCATATACATCAATAAATCGTCAAGACAGGCAGTCGAGGTATTAAACGAATATTGAATCACCTCTATGGTCAGTCCCAAGGAACCGCTGATAATAGCAAGGTGCCAAAGCTTGATATGCGGATTAAGTATCAACAGACTGAACGTCAGCGGAGCCAGTATCAAGCTATGCCACCAAAGATACATACCTCCGTTTTCGTGCTGTCCTGAAAGACAATCGGATATTCTACCGAAGAGCGTCATATTAACAGTGCGTTCCGTCATCAAGTCCGGTTTGGCAGGAATAAGCATACGGAAAACAATGACCAATATATAAATGACCATCAATGCCCTCATACTTAACGACAGAAAACGAACAAAACTCTTCCGTGACTCATTTGAGTCCTTGATGACAGACAATACACGAATGCCTACTACCACAAAAAACGGTACCGTCCACAGAATAAACATTGATACCAAATTATACTCTGTGAAGCCTGGCCAATAGTTGCTGCCCTCAGTAAAAATACCTTCAAAAATATCTATAACAAACGACGAAGCAGTAATCACGGACATTGAAAGCAATGCCGCTCCTGCCGCCTGATAACGCTTAATAACAATCATCAATGCAATAATGATGACAAGGGTAAAAACGAGAATAAATCCTTCTGCTCCCGCATCTTCCATCTGCACCTGAGCATCCTTTGGCAGCAGATAAAGCATTAGTCCTGCTGCCAATGATACAAACAGTTCACCTATCGTCAATTTTTGATTAGGGAGAACACTATTCATTTCGATTATTCCTCCTGAAATTCAGATAATCCTCAAGAATAATCACTGCTGCAACGCTGTCCACCACTTCTTTACGCTTTTTCCCTCTGGTATCGGTCATATTAAGATAACCGTGAGCCGTAACAGTAGTACAGCGTTCATCACGCAGAACAATTTCAAGGCTTGTTTTTTCTTTTAACAGTTCGGAAAACGCCCGTACATTGCGGGCACTTTCTCCTTCACTGCCGTCCATATTTCTGGGGAGTCCCATTACGATTTGTCCGGCATTTTTTTCTGCGGCGATCTGTGCGATCTTATCGGCAAGCACATCCTGACGGATCTCTTTAATCACCGCAACAGGTGAAGCAATCATTTCTTTTTTATCACACACGGCGATCCCTGTTCTGACTCTGCCGTAATCCACACTTAAAATGATCATACCGTTCCTCCCGATCTTCGGTTACGCTTGTATCAACTCAAATGGTCTGTATAGTTTTCAATTACCACTGTTGGTTTCATATTATCGTCAAAGGTCACGACATTGACAGCAGTGTTGGTGCCAAGGGGCACTTGCTGAATGCTATCAATATCCCATCCGTGTGCAAAGCACATCATATTTTTGATAGCACAGCCGTGTGATACAATACAAATAGTTTTTCCTTTATTTTCAGATATAATTCTGACAAGAGCGTTGCTGACACGCTGATACACCTGAGCCATACTTTCCCCATTAGGAGCCGCAAAAACAGCAGGTGCATTATTCCAGTTACTGTACTGTTCGGGGTAGATTTGTTCAATATCGGTCAAATATTTGCCTTCCCAATCGCCGGCATCAATTTCTGCCAGTTCATCATCTATATGTATATCAAGCATATGGTACAGATTGATACCGTCAGCTGTTTTTCTGGCTCTCTGATAAGAACTGCAGTAAAGCTCGTCTATTGGTTCCGCACTGAGCACCTCAGCGACTTTAGCAATCTGCTCTCTTCCTTTTGAAGTTATATCCGAGTCGATCCGTCCCTGAAAAAACCGTTTTAAATTTCCTTCCGCCTGACAATGGCGTACTAATATCAGCTTTGTCAATTTCCATTCTCCTCATATACTCTTTCTAATCGCTGTTTCAGCAAACGCAAAGCAGCATAAGCATATTTTTTCACGATCATACTTCAATGGAATGTGTCAATTCGGTAACAGACTTCATACCATGTTGGTCAAGATAATCGTTCAATCCCTTGGCAATCTTTACAGGAGAATACGGATCGGTAAACAATGCCGTACCGATCTGAAAGGCATCTGCTCCTGCTATCATCATCTCCACCGCATCCTGCCACGTTGTAATGCCGCCCATTCCGATAACAGGAATATCAACTGCATTTTTCACCTGCCATACCATTCTGACTGCCACCGGGAATACAGCAGGACCGGACATTCCGCCTGTAATGTTTTTGATAATCGGTCTTCTTGTATTGATATCAATACGCATTCCTGTCAATGTGTTGATCAGCGATACAGCGTCTGCTCCTTCGCTTTCGGCTGCCTGAGCGATCTGTGCAATATCGGATACGTTGGGTGAAAGTTTGATGATAAGCGGCTTTCTGCAGTGTTGGCGTACGGCTTTGGTAATGGCCGCCACCGAACTGCACGATGTTCCAAACTGTACCCCGCCCTCTTTAACGTTGGGACAGGATATGTTCAGTTCTATCATATCAATATCAGTGTCGGACAATATCTCCGCCATCTGACAATAATCACTTTCTGTACTGCCTGCTACATTGGAAATAATGACCGTACCCTGCTCTCTGAGCCACGGAAGGTCATCCTTAATAAAATGCTCTACACCGGGATTTTGCAGACCGACCGCATTGAGCATTCCCATTGGTGTTTCCGCAATTCTCGGGGGCGGATTGCCGGGACGTTCTCTGAGGGTGGTACCCTTACACGAAATACCGCCGAATATCGACAGCGGATAAAATTCGCTGTATTCACGTCCAAATCCGATCGTACCCGACGCGGCTATGATCGGATTATTAAAATGTACTCCTGCTATATTTACTCCCAAATCTGCCATTACCAAGCAACCTCCTCTGCATCGAATACCGGACCGTCTTTGCATACGTGCTGAAAGCAAGTAGTACCGTCCTGTCTTTTGACCGCAACGGCACACCCCAGACAGGCACCCACTCCACACGCCATCCGCTGTTCCAGCGATACCTGACACGGCACATTATGTTCTTTTGCCATACGGGCAATATTTCTGAGCATTGGCGTAGGACCACATGCACATATCAATTCTGCTTTTTTGATTTCCTGTTCCAGCGGCTGTGTCACAAAACCGTGAATACCGAAACTGCCATCATCGGTAGTGATGATGAGCTTAGACACAACTTTTTCAAAATCTTTTGAAAGAATAACAGCGTCTTTACTGCGGAAACCATTGATCACGACCGCATTATCCCCCAGCTGTCCGGCGCTGTACAACATAGGCGGCACACCGATACCGCCTCCCACAAAAACGGTTCTCTTATTTTTATCGAGCGTAAAACCTCTGCCCAACGGTGCGATAATATTCACGGTATCGCCTTCACCCATCTGTGACATTATCTGTGTGCCTTCCCCTCGCACCTCAAACACAAGACGGATAGTATCTTCCTCTACATCGCATACAGAGATAGGTCTGCGTAACGTTTTTCCGGGAACCAGCACCTGTACAAACTGTCCCGGTTTCGTTATAGCGGCAAGCGTTTTGTTCTTCAGTCTGAAATCATAGATAGTCGGTGTAAGCTGTGTTTTGGACACAAGCACACAATCCTGAGCGTCAAATTTCAATCCTATCAATCCCTTCGGCATATAAATTATCTCTATATTTTATTATAACATATTTTCTGAAAACTTTGAACAACTTTTTCAGATATTTTTTATCCATATTGGTCCTGTATTTGGTCCTGTATCAACTCTTATTTCCAATTATTGGTTATTCTCGGATTAACCGGAGTTAATCTCGGATTTATGCCATAAAGAAAAGTAAAGTAAAGTAAAATAAAGTAGTGTGTGTGTCAATAAAATTTTATGCTCCGTTTTTTACCTTTTGATTGTCAGCCACCACTTGACTGTACACACACCGGACTGTTCCCCCTAATGCTGAAAATCAACAAAGTGATTGCCGCTATACCATCATTCTTATTCCTCACGCAAAGCAATTCAGGGATATTTTTTGTACATTTAAATAATAATTTTTCAACTATCCCCTTGTTATTACCATAAAAATTCAGTATAATAGAAAATAGAGAATATTTTAAGGAGAACCCCCCCTATGGACAACAACTACAAATTCAAAGTCAATCTGGGAGGAATGATCGACATTCTTTCCAATCATCTGTACAGTTCCCCCAATGTATTTGTACGTGAACTTCTTCAGAACGGTACCGATGCCGTGAGTGCCCGACTGCAAAAAGATCCCGATTTCCACCAAAAAGATGCTCTTATCGAGATCGAAGTAACCGAAAAACAAACCATCATTTTCCGTGACAACGGCACAGGTCTGGATGAAGATGAAATTCACTCCTTCCTCTCCGTCATCGGTCAATCCTCCAAATATGACATCGAAAACAGCCGTTCCAACGGTGACTATATCGGACGTTTCGGCATTGGCTTACTGTCGTGCTTTATGGTGACGGACCATATCACCGTACGTACTTCTTCCTACAAAACACCCGGAAAAGTCCTTGAATGGACAGGTATGGCTGACGGTACTTACACCATCCATCAATCAGACATCACAATGAATACCGGCACCGAGATCATCCTTGAAAATAACAAAACCGACAAGGATACGGTCATTGACGATTACTATGATCCCGATGAGATCGCCAATCTGATCTATTACTACGGACTGTTCCTTCAGTACCCTATTTATCTGCTTAGCGGCGAGGAACGGACTCGACTCAATCTTCAATTCACACTTGACGCCGACAAAAACAAAGATCTTTGTATGAAAGCCGGCAAAACATTTCTCGGCACCGATTTTCTGGACTGCTTTAACCTCACCTCCGACAGTGGTTTATTCAGCGGTGTCGCTTATGTTCTTCCTTACCCTGTTTCTGCCGCTGCACACAATATGCACCGTATCTACCTCAAAAATATGCTTTTGACCGAAAGCGGCGAACGTATTCTTCCTGAATGGGCATTTTTTATTCGCTGCATTATCAATGCCGAAAATCTCCGACCGACCTCTTCCCGTGAAGATTTTTATGAAGATGAAGCTCTTGACATCGCAAGAGAAGAAATTGCTGACTGTATTTCCGATTACTTTGAAACGCTCGACCACAAAAACAAACCCCTGCTTAACAAAATCGTTCATATCCATAATTTAGCAGTGAAATCAGTCATCGCCGACAGCGATGACTCTAATTCCATTTTATTGCCATACATCACCTTCTACACTTCTTTGGGAGAAATGACGGGCAAAGAAATAATGGAATTTGGCGGCAATGCCTTTTATACGACAGACGAAAATCAATTTCGTCAGCTTCTGCCGCTGTATACACAGCGTTCCGAACTGTTCATCAATGCCGGCTATGTTTACGACAACACCATTATCCGCAAGATAGCCGATAAAAGCCGCAGTACCGACATTGAACAGCTCACCGACAGCGACATTGAGTTAATGCTGGATGAGTCGGACGAAGAAAATGATGAAGCTGTAACACGCTTTATGGCAGCTGCTAATAAAATTCTTCGCAAATATGACTGCAAGGCTGCCGTTAAATCGTTTCATCCTACTGACATTCCTACACTCTACACCATTAACGAAAATGCTTACCGTTCCCGTCAGATCAAGCGTTCAATGGAAAGTGCAGATTCGGTTTTTGGAGAGATGCTCTCATCGTTTGAACAGGAAGAGGAAAAAAATGCGGCTGCCTGTCTGTACTTCAATACCGATAATCTGATCATTCAGCGGCTGATCAATCATCCCGATCAGAAACATACGGATTGCTGTACCGAGATTTTATATGTACAGGCACTTTTATCCGGTCATTTCCCCCTGCTGCACAACGAACTTAAAACATTGAACGACAATCTGTATACGCTCATCAAACTTAGTTCTTAAACGATGTCTGATCTTCGGACAGGGATGTATACCAATCCACTTCATTGGGTCAAAAAATAAAAAGGTGGTAAATCATATGAAATATTATGAATATGAACAACAATATTTTTACGAAAAAGAACATGGACCTGTCAGATTGAAAGCAATCAGAAATGCAATCGATGCCGCCGTGACCGCCAATGACAAAGAACCGGCTATGATGCTGTATTATCAATTTATCAACGAAGATATTTTCCACGGGAATAATTATCAGGCCACGATCATCTTCCCCGAATATTTGGCTTATTTTGAAAAATATCCCGAACTGGAAAAAGAATATCAGCATGATATTATGTGGACATATAAATGGATCATCTCTAATTTTTACCTGTTTCCTCAAATCTCGCTGAAACAGATCAAAAACATCTTTGATAAATATGCCGATATGTGCAGACGCTTTCATTTTAGCCTGAGAACTTATTACAATAATCTCTCTCATTTTATCGCTAATGATATGGAGCCTGATCAAACCTTCTGCGGTATGACCGCAAAAGAAGCTCATTACCGTATGCTCAAATCCAGAAATGACTCTTTGAGCGACTGTCAAGCCTGTCAGCTTGATGATGAAGCCGAGTATCTGCTTTTTGTCGAAAAGGATATTGAGTCTGCTTTAAAAACAGCCAAACCTCTTTTCGAAGGAAAAAAGAAATGTGCCGAAGTACCCCATATCACCTATGCTAAATTTGCCTACTACTATTTCGAAAACGGTGACATCAAAAATGCTTCCGTCAATGCGGCAAAAGCTCATCGGCTTATTAACCATAGATACGGAAATGACGGCGGTCTGCTCGTTTACAAGGCACTTTGTACCCTTATCACCGCCTATACCGATCCCGAAAAAGCCTACAAAATGCTGAAAAAAATCCTGCCTTATGTCGAAAACAATCCCAATGGCAGACAGTGTTTTCAAGTATTTCGTGCCGGCTACCAGACAATGCTGTGCCTTGAAAACAACGGAAAAACCAAAGTACGGATAAAACTTCCCTTTAAAAATGAGGAAATTTATCGTGAAAACAATGTTTACGATGTGATACAGCTCAAAAACTGGATGTACGACAAAGCGAAAGAATATGCCGAAAAGTTTGACAACCGCAACGGCAATACGATCTTTCAAAATATACTCGATCAAAAATACCTGTTTGATCTTTCCGAAATAGAAATGCCTGAAGAACTAAATGTTCCCGTGCTGGAGTATATCGAAGAAAATATCGTTGATGGGACGCTGTCAGAGGGATTTTCCCTTCCCCGAAAAAAGAGTGACGATGAACCTGTTTTTGCAGACGGGGCAAAAGATGGCATTATGCTGTATCATACCCAGTCCGATCCTCAGTCATACGATGAGATGAATGAAATTCTCCTGCTGGCAGGCAGTGGGGAAAGTGCCAAAGCAGTACGCAAAACCGAAAAGTTTCTCATCAAAAATAAAGTGTCGGCTCTCAGCATCATTGACAGCATTCAGCGTTTTATCTACGAAAATACCGATCAACTGGATCCCAATGAAATTTTCGGATTTGGCGTCGATCTGGTGATCGGCTCTAAAAATTATGAAGCTGTCAAAATTGGTTTGAGTATCCTCGAAATCTTTTCCGATTACAATGAGCATCTGTTGGAAGCAATAATGGAACTTTCCTCCTGTGATGAGTTCACGTTGTTCTGTATCTGGGCAGTTCGCAAGCTTGAAAACGGCAATGATTTGATTTTCCGAATGGCTAAAAATACGAGTGGCTGGGGCAAAATATTCGCTGTCAATAACCTTGAAGCTGATACCGATGAAATACGGGAATGGCTCTTTAATGAAGGGATCAAAAACAGTGTTTATCCCGGTTATCTTGCCATCAAGTGCTTTGATGAAAGCATTGCCCGCTCCCTTCTTGAAAACGGAATGACCGATGAACAGTTGACCACAATGGGTATTATTGTTCTGTATCTGGTCTTGGATGGTCCTACGATCGGTATTCAAGCGTTCGATGACGGCGAGAATATCCTCCATCAATACCTTGAACACGCCGAAAAAGCCGATTTAAGAAAAATTGATCGGGAAATTCTTGCCGACTTGGGCGAAAACTGCGAATTTCAAAGTGTAAAATTACGCTGTGAACAAATTTTGTCAAAATATCCTCAAGAATGAAACATTAATTCCAACAAAAAGCGTGTACGAATTGTCAAATGTCGTACACGCTTTTATCCTAACTCGGCAAGAAGACTCCGACCTCTATAGGTCGGGGATGAATTGCCGTCAGCCCGTAAGGGCTGAAAATACTTGACATCACAAAAATGTAATAATACGCTATAGTTGTAAATAAAACAAATTGGGTGGTGACGAGCATTGAATAAAGCGTATAAATTCAGAATATACCCAACTTCGGAGC
>CADCOE010000043.1 GCA_902802985.1 uncultured Ruminococcus sp. | reverse complement strand
TGTTATTATAACAAAAAAGCTACGCTTTTGTCAACCTTGACCCACCGTCTAAAGTCGCTGGGATTGCGGTTGACATTATTTCAAAAAATTTCTTTTTCTGCACCTGCAAATATACTGTATTCTTGTAACATTAATATACGCTGTCAGTATGATAATTGGTGTTATATATGTTCCGGATCAGAGCATCAAATATTCTCAGTTGGCGGGTCCATTTATCGTGGCAGCGTTTTGTATCTTGCCGACATTCATCACTTATTTTAAAAAAGAACCGACTTTAAAACAGTACATTATCAGACACATCATTCAGTTGGCAACAATAGAAATGATGGTTTTGTTTATGATAGAGCCACCTAACAACACGAATCAGATATTATTTCGTGTTATAATCGGAGCAGTCGTTTTTATTATATATGTTATTGTCAAACTGACAATGTGGCTCCAAAAATATCAGCAGTCAATACATCTCACGGAACAGCTAAAAAAGCTCCAATCCGAAATAATTGATAATTCAAACGATAACTAAAAAACAGGAACTTTCTTAGTCCCTTACGGGTGTCAAATATTCCTTCACAGCCCGCATAGAAGCAGGTTTTTATGCCGCATCACTTTGCCTCCCTTGAACGGAACAGTTTTTTCCATAGGAGCATCTGATGCACTGCCGCCTGTCATATCGTTTCCGCTGTCTTTGACAATGGTGTATATCTAATACCAAGTGTTAGTTATCTGCTTGATATAATTCTGACTCATCGTGACATAGAGTGAAGTAATAGTACTTTTGACAGTCGGGTTCAGGGCAAGTGAACCGTACTTTGACACATACCCTTTCGCCTGTATCCACCGAGTCAGGATAAATAATATTATATACACTCGACCGTTTGGTTGGAGGCTTTTGGTTTCACTATTTTTCCGACATATGCGGTGTTGCCTTAAAATACTATTCGATAAATCCCTATTTAAAACCTATTTTATGAATCAGGATATCATTTAGTTTCTTTAAAGCCTGCCATTTATTTTCATCGCAAACTGTTATTTCATTTTTGAGGATACATTCATTTTCCACACACTTCTCAGACATTTTTTCAACAAAATCATTTTTAAAATCTTCGTCAAACCTGAAAGAAGCATTATTTTTAACTTCTTCCAATAACTGATAAACAAAATATTTTGCCGCCAAATATAAATTTTCTGTATTCTCATTCAGAAGTTCATAAAGATTTCTTTGAAATCTCACTCGACTGTCGCAATCAGCAAACGGATTTTGCTTGTCTAAATCATAAAAAGCTTGAAGAACTTTGAGTACATCATCAGTGCAACTTCGTTAATAGGTAAATTCGTTTCCTTGAGCAGCTTTTCTGCCTTTGATAAACGGTAATCCATCAAATATTTATACGGCGTAGTCTGCAAGGTGAATTTAAAACAGCGCAGACATTCCGACTTACTGACGTTGGCGCTTTTCGCCAAATCTTCGAGCGTCACATTTTCGGCATAATGGGTTTCGATATATTGCAGAAAATTTCTTGTGCGAACACTTGTGGTATTTTCCTGCAACTCATCCGGTGCAGGGGATCAGGTTGAGACTCTTAAAAATATCGCAAACCTTATGCACCGCGTCCATTTCCGCATCCGATAAGGGCTTGAATTCCCGCATAGCGGAAATGTTGTCCTCCATTTGCTCCATATCGCTCATGCCGGAAAGCACCATTGCGATGTTAGGAAAACTCGCGGCAAAGCGGATGGCGTAGCTTGCGTTGCTGCCGCTGTTCAGATCACGGAAAATTTTGTCCGCTTCCTCAGGCAAATTGACAAGACTGCCGCCCTTGACCGGCTCCATCACAATAACCGGCTTGCCGTGCTTTTCGCATACCTCATACACCTTGCGGCTTTCAACAGACGCGTCATCGTAGTCGGCATAGTTGAACTGGATCTGCACGATCTCGACCTCGGGATGCTCCGTCAGGATCATATCCAACACGTCCGCCTTGTCGTGGAAGGAGATGCGAAATGCTTGATAAGCCCTTCCTGCTTGAAGGCATACGCCGTCTCATACGCCTTGCAGCGTTTGAATTTCTGATAATTGTTCTTGTCCTGCGCGTGCATCAGGTAAAAATCAAAATACTCCACCTTGCACCATGTGAGCTGCTGCAGGAAAAACGGACGAATATCCTCCTGCTTGTTGAAATAGGGGGACGTCAGCTTATTGGTAAGTATAAATTTGCTCCGATCATACCTTGCGGCAACACAGTCCCCGATCGCGGTTTCCGATTGCCCGCCGACGTAGCCGTGGGCTGTGTCAAAGTAGTTAAATCCGGCATCAAGAAAGGCGTCGGCCATTTTGGTGAACGCTGCGTAGTCCACCTTCCCATCGTCCATCGGCAACCGCATGCAGCCGAAGCCGAAATTGCCGTGGATCTCCGAAAAGAATTTGCTGTTTTCCATATATATCCTCCAATCCCGCAAGGGCAAGAGGAATATTGCCCCTTGCCCTTATCATTCTTAGTTTTGTTTCGGCTGCAGCGGACCGTAGTAATAGCTTGCCGTGGCGCCGCCGTCCGCAAGAAAGGTGGAACCCGTGATAAAAGCACCGGCATCGCTCAACAAAAGCTCTGCGATATTCGCCATCTCGTCCGCCGTGCCGGGTCTGCCCGCCGGACACTTGGCAAACATATTCTTATAGAAATCGCCCCGCGGACCGTTAAATTCGTCAATAGCCAGTGGTGTCACGATGATGCCCGGTGCGATGTCGTTCAGTCTTGCGCCGTGCGCACCCCATTTCACACACTCATACATGACGCGTTTTTCATTGCAGCGCTTTGCGAGCTGGTATGCGTGGAGTGTATCCTTGATATTCTCCGGCTGAAGAATTTCAAGACTCAGCAGTTCCTCTGTCGGCGTGGTGGCAAGCTGCCTGTCCTGCTCCGGTGTGAGCTGCGGCATTCTCCAACCCGACTGGCTGGAAATCGTCACTCCCGCGCCGCCCTCGGCGATGACCTTGCCGACTTCCTCCAAAAGCACTGCCGTACCATACAGGTCAACCTTCAGAATCGCCTCAATCGGTGCCTGTGACGGGGATACCCCCGCGCCGTTCACAAGATATTTGATTTCGCCAAATTCCTGCGCCTTCGCAATCATGGCGCGAATGGAATCTCTGGAAGACAAATCCATCTGGAACGGCTCCACATCGAAACCTGCGTCGGTCATTACTTTTGCGATCGTCTCGCAGTTTTTCATATTCTTATCACCCAGGATGACTTTCTTTCCGAAACCGACCCTGCGGGCTATCGCCATACTGATCTGTCCTGCGCCTGTTACGATCATTACATCTTTTTTCATAGTAAAATCCTCCATTTATTGTCCTTTTCCATCATCAGGTCGAGCATCCGATCCAGCTCAAAATTGCTGATGCCGATTACCTTCAATGTTCCCACACCGATTGCATCCAAAACAGCACGCACCGTCTCGATCTCAAACAGATCGCCGCCGACAGCCTTTTGAATAAACTCCGCACAGATCTCCGTATTGCCCTTGGAGAGATTTTTAATACTGCCGTTTACGTAGTTCTGTCCCTTGCGGGAATAATAAATGAAAGGTAATCAGTTCGCGCTGCGCGTAATCCAGTCCGGTTCGCGTATAGTAATCGCCGAAGCAGTTATCGGCGAGCCAGTAGTTGATATGTCTCGATTCCTCCGAACCGGATTTCCAGAAGTCCCTCATCCCCTCGCCGAAGACATCCACCTGTGCCTGTGTACCAAGTTCTCTGCGGTTCTCGGTCGTAGTCGTTGCCTGACCCTCCAACGGAAGAGAAACGCCTTTTTCCTCAAGTACCTTGTTCGTAGCTTTCAAAAAGGGAAATACCCTGCCGATGCCGAGATAGGGCGTCGCCTGATACACGATTTCTTTGACCTCTACAGACGTAACATCGAAATTCAGAGCCGCCGGGGGAATCTTCTCGTACTCGTCAATGCCCTGACATCCGATGAGCGTAGCAAGGATCGCCATCCACCGCGTCTTGTCCGGCAGTTCCTGCCCCTCCTGATTGATCACCTCGTCAAAAGCGAAATTATCAAACCGCTCGATAAATTCCGGATCGGTGCGCAAAAAATCCGATACATAGCCCGGAAACATCTTCTCGTGATATTCCTTAGCGAAATCGCTGATGGACATAAAAAAAACCTCCTTCATCGAAACTGATTACTTCCTCTTCTGATAATCATTTTAATCAACGTAGGCTAATAAATCAATTCGAATTCAGAGGCTTTCAAATAAGTGTCAGTAATGTGAAATCAAAACATGGACTTCAGTATCTCAGCAAATTCCTCAATGTAATACCCGGAATTGTTCTTTTTCCAAAATGCACAGTAGGTTCTTTTTATCTCTGTGTCTCCCCGGAGAAGCGGCATCCGTTTCATAGCCGCTCCGAAATAGCTATCCCCAGCAGTACCTTCCATAGGCATGACACCACGGTTTGACACGACCATAACGCGAGCCGCTTGTAACATCTCTGCAAACAGGAATTCACCCTTAAAACCGATGATGTCCCGATAAAACCGCTGTTCCTCTGCCTGCTGCTCCTTTGATGCCACCAAAATGCAGGGTGTGTTTTTCAGTTCCTCCACGGAAATGGAATTGTGTTTTGCCAATGGATTGTGCGTCGCCATTTCCACATAACAGACAGTTTCCGTAAGGATCAGATTCTCGTATTCATCGGAGAACGCTCTGCGTTGGTCGTTTAGCGCCAAATCAATTTTCTCAAAGCGGAGTGCATCATATAAGTCCTCGTGA
This sequence comes from uncultured Ruminococcus sp., assembly GCA_902802985.1. Lineage (GTDB taxonomy): Bacteria > Bacillota > Clostridia > Oscillospirales > Acutalibacteraceae > UBA1213. The sequence goes on along the minus strand of CADCOE010000043.1, from coordinate 4,382 downwards.
TTTCCGCTGATCACTGTCAGCTCGACTGCCGGATGCTTTTCTGAAAAGGCCGCAATCGCCCGGTTGAATTCATCCCCACTGTAGGTGGAGAGCACGCCGAGCCGCAGTTCCACCGCATCCTTTCTGTCAATCCTTACGGTTTCGCAGCAAAGCTGCTCCAAGTCAGCCGTGATGACAAGGCTTTTCTTATAGAAATGCTCTCCTGCCGGTGTCAGCTCAAAGCTGCGGTTTTTGCGCATAATCAGCCTTGCGCCGATTTCATCCTCCAATGCCTTGATTGACTGCGAGATGCCAGATTGGGAGATGTGGCACAGTTCCGCCGCTTCCGTAAAACTGTTTTCCTGTACAATCGTTTGAAAATACTGTATCTGCCGAAGCATCATAACACATCACCCCTTTTTAAACTGCGGCATCCTTTTCACGAGCATGTCCAGCATCTTTCCCGTAGCACCCGGCACCTCGTGGTGGACGCCCATGCCGGTCATCCAAATCGCGCGCTCTATCCGGTTTTCTTTTAGTGCCGCATTGATGCTCTTCGCATAGGCAAGCAAGTTGCCGTCGACAATCGCCACTACGATGTCCTGTCCGTTCATGCTTTCAGAGAGCTTTGCAGCGTTCGTGACATCGCCCTAAATGCAGGAAAAAACCTCTCTTGCCCTGGTAGACAAAAGAGGTTTTGAATGGCGGAGAGTGAGGGATTCGAACCCTCGAAACGGTTGTTGCCGTTTACACGATTTCCAATCGTGCTCCTTCGACCAGCTCGGACAACTCTCCAAAACAGTGCGATATTTATTAAGGCACTCACGTGGAATGCTTGTATAGTATATCACACCCATTTAAAAAATGCAAGTGTTTTTTTGAAATTTTTTGAAATTTTTTCAATATGGGTCTATTCGTTTTGCCATTTCATTTTACAACTTAGCTAATTTTTCAAAATACAGAAAAAATAAATATCAGTCTTTTGATCAAGTCAGTATCAATATGAATATTTTCAAAAAATTCTTTTACATCACAAAGCTGCTCTTTGATGTCCCGAATATTCTCGGGATCAATATCTTCTATATGATCTTTGTTATCAATAATATTTTTAATTTTCACAAAGCAGGATACATCATTGCTATCATTTTCAAAAAAATCGATCAATCCTTGAATCTCTTCCATTTCTTCCTCTGTTAACCTGATCGTCATAACCGACACCTCGTTTCTTTGAATACATACGGCACGTTTTTAAATGGAAAAAACGGCAGACGAAAACGTCTGCCGAATTTTCAGGAACAAACCAATAATTATGCTTTGCCTACCGAACCAAACAGTTCCATCTTCTCTTTCACAGTAGCCTTGATTGCTTCAAAGCCTGGTGCAAGAAGCTTTCTGGGATCAAATCCCTTACCCTGAAGATCCTTACCTTCTTCAATATATTTTCTGGTAGCTTCCTGGAAAGAAAGCTGACACTCTGTATTTACATTAATCTTAGAAACACCAAGAGAAATTGCCTTTTTAATCATATCAGCAGGAATACCTGTACCACCGTGAAGTACGAGCGGCATTTCACCTGTTTTTGCCTGAATAGCATCAAGAGTTTCAAAGCTGAGTCCCTGCCAGTTGTCCGGATACTTGCCGTGAATGTTGCCGATACCTGCTGCCAGCATATCAACACCGAGATCTGCAATGATCTTGCATTCGTTGGGATCTGCACACTCGCCCATACCTACGACACCATCTTCCTCACCGCCGATAGAGCCAACTTCGCATTCAATAGAAAGACCCAGTCCGTGTGCTACATTAACAAGCTCCTGTGACTTTGCAAGGTTTTCCTCAAAAGGATAGTGAGAACCGTCGAACATAATGGAACTAAAACCTGCTTTAATACACTTATAACATCCTTCATATGTACCGTGATCCAAATGAAGTGCAACCGGAACAGTAATATTCAGTTCCTCAATCATAGCTTTGACCATTGCGGCAACCGTTTTGAAACCTGTCATATACTTGCCGGCACCCTCTGATACACCGAGGATAACGGGAGAATTCAGCTCCTGAGCGGTTAAAAGAATTGCCTTTGTCCACTCAAGATTGTTGATGTTAAACTGACCTACTGCATAGTGACCTGCCTTTGCCTTTTTAAGCATTTCTGCTGCATTTACTAATGCCATTGTAATCACGCTCCATAATTATTAAATATTTTCGGTATGATATACATACCCGACAGTCCTATTATACAGTAATTAAGTCAAAATATAAAGAGTTTTTTTGAAATTTTTTCATTTTCAAAAAAATTGCTGCTTTCTTGGATATATCTTGACTTTTTGATAAAAAAGCGGTATTTTATATTATGTATTTGTTATAAAAATTTTTAATGAAATGTTCGCAAAAACGAACACTCTATGAAAAGTAAGGGGTTTTACAAAATGCTGACACTTGACAAAATCTATCATGCATCTTACGTATTGAAGGAAGTCATCAGACCGACTGATATGATCAAGGCAACGAAACTTTCTGATGAATGTGATATTTATCTTAAAACGGAAAATCTGCAAATTACAGGTGCGTTTAAGGCCAGAGGTGCTTATTATAAAATCTCCCAGCTGACAAACGAAGAAAAAGCAAAGGGCGTAATTGCCTGTTCTGCAGGAAATCACGCTCAGGGCGTCGCACTGGCGGCTACAAGACACGGTATCAAATCCCTTATTTGTATTCCCAACTCTGCCCCCATTTCAAAAGTGGAAGCAACTAAAAAACTGGGAGCGGAAGTATGTCTTGTAGAAGGTACTTACGATGATGCACACGATAAATCCGTTGAACTTCAAAAAGAGACAGGAGCCACCTTTATTCATCCATTTGACGATGAATTGGTAATTGCCGGGCAGGGTACCATCGGATTGGAAATTCTTGAACAGCTCCCTGATGTTGACGCTGTGATCGTTCCTATCGGAGGAGGAGGACTGATCAGCGGTGTTGCTTTTGCCATTAAATCGCTTAACCCGAATGTCAAGGTTTACGGTGTACAGTCGGCAGGGGCGCCTTCTATGTATCTGTCTATGGCACATAACCAAATTGAGACTTTGCCCAATGTCAATACATTCGCTGACGGTATTGCGGTCAAAACTCCCGGCGACCTGACCTTTGACCTTTGCAATAAATATGTAGATGAAATTATGACCGTGACAGACGATGAAGTAGCTACTGCTATTCTCTCATTAATTGAAAACCAAAAATTAATCTCAGAGGGTGCCGGTGCTGTTTCAGTAGCTGCCGCATTGTTCGATAAATTCCCCATCAAAGGTAAAAAAGTATGCTGTCTTGTTTCAGGCGGCAATATTGATGTTACTATCCTTTCCAGAGTCATTGATCGTGCTCTTCAGAAAGTCGGAAGATTGGCAGAATTCACCATTGCACTCACTGATAAGCCCGGCGAACTGGTTTCTGTATCCAAAATCATCGCAAAACTCGGTGCCAATGTTGTTGCAGTCAGTCACGACAGAGCTGACCTTAATACGGATATCAATTCCTGCTATCTTCGTCTTTCTCTGGAAACAAGAAATCACGAACACATTCAGAAAATCAAAGATGAACTTTCACGCAAGGGCTACAAAATCATCTCCAACTGATCTGTTTCAGACTTCACAATTCATAAAGTTTCGACTCTATGAGTGAATATACAATTTTATACCGAAAGGAAGTTTTTAGTTATGTCAGAAATCATTTACACCAAAAATGCTCCCGATGCTATCGGTCCTTATTCACAGGCAATAAAAACGAATGGTCTTGTGTTTACATCAGGTCAGATCGCTATCAATCCCGCTACCGGCAATGTGGAGGCCGATACCATAGAGGGTCAGACTGAGCAGGTAATGCAAAATCTGAAAAATCTTTTGGAAGCATCTGGTTCCTCTTTCGAAAAAGCTGTCAAAACGGTTTGTTTTCTTGCTGATATGAACGATTTCGCAGCGTTCAATGCTATTTATGGCAAATATTTCACCGGTAAACCTGCCCGTTCCTGTGTTGCGGTAAAGACACTTCCCAAAAACGTTCTTTGTGAGGTAGAAGTTATCGCAGAATGCTGAACATCTGTCAATCAACAAAAACATTATGTAGAAAGGTCGCAGTACTCATACTGTGACCTTTAGATATTTTATCCTAACTCGGCAAGAAGACTCCGACCTCTATAGGTCGGGGATGAATTGCCGTCAGCCCGTAAGGGCTGAAAATGTTTGACATCGTTACAGTGTAATGATACGATATAATTGTAAATATCCTATGTGCCAAGAGGTGACGGGCATTGAATAAAGCGTACCAATTCAGAATATACCCAACTTCGGAGCAGAAAACAATGCTCTCAAAGACGTTCGGCTGTACAAGAATGGTGTATAATCACTACCTTG
>CADCOE010000042.1 GCA_902802985.1 uncultured Ruminococcus sp. | reverse complement strand
TTCGTAAAAGAGAAGCTTATGAAAAGCCTTCTGTAAAGCGTAAAAAGAAGTCTGAAGCTGCTCGTAAGCGTAAGTACAAATAATTTTTTGTATATTACACAGTAAATTAAGGGATATTTCCGGGACGAACGCCTGCCGAATTGCTTCGGCGGCTTCTCCTACAGGAAGTATCCTTTTTGTTTATATTTTTCGATGGAGAATTGCCGATGAGCCTATTGAAACCGACCGTGTCACTCAAAAATGTTACGGATATTACCCCCGAACTGCTGCAGCAATTACAAATTGATGCGATCCTGCTTGATGTTGACAATACACTGGCTCCGCCTACTTCCCATATCCCTTATGAGGGCGTGCAGCAATGGATCGACTGTATCCGGCAGAGTGGTATTCATATCGTTATTTGTTCCAATAACTATCAAAAAAGAGTCAAGCCGTTTTCCGACAGCGTAGGGCTGGATTGTGTCGCAATGAGCCTCAAGCCATTTCCGTTTGGATTTAACCGTGCCAAACGAAAACTCAAAGAACAGCCGAAATCCGTTCTGGTTGTAGGAGATCAGATCTATACTGATGTACTGGGAGCCAATCTCGCAGGAATGCAGTCTGTATTGCTGGAACCACGCTCGGAAGAACACGGTTTTACTATCTGGCTGAGACGTAAAATGGAAGTCGGTATCAGGAAAAAATTAAATCGCCAATAAAAGGAGCGTGAAACAATGTCGGTAAAAGACCCTAACAAAATTGACGGTATGGGCATTGATGAAAACACCAATACATTGGTGTTTCTGATCAGTGATCCATATAACTGGGTGATACAGGAGTATGAACACCTCAAGGGGCTGCAAAGTAAAATTAATAATTATGTTGGTTACATTCAGAACAAAGGTTATAGAGCAGTATACAGAAACCGGGAATTTGATCATTTTCGTATTGAAATTGCTTTTCAATATCAGTATACCGAAAACTGCGAACGCTTCTTGAATGCAGGCAGACGACAGCTCAAAGAACTTAACATACAACTGAAATATCAGGTCGTCAATCATAAAACGGAGGTATGATCAATGAAAAAAATACTCTTTATTCTTGGGCCTAATCTGAATATGGTGGGTATCCGTGACAAAAATGTCTACGGAACGGAAACCGCCGAAAGTATTAACCAACAGGTGAAACAGTGGGCAGAGGAAATGAAACTGGATTTGGAAATTTATCAGTCTAACCACGAAGGTGATATTATCGATAAGATCCATTCGGCTTACGGTCAAAAGGATGGTATTATGATCAATGCAGGTGCTCTTACTCATTACAGTTATGCCTTGCACGATGCTATTGAAGCGGTGCACATTCCCACAGTGGAAACACATATGTCCAATATCTATGCTCGGGAACCGTTTCGCTGCCAATCGGTAATTTCGGCGGTGTGTGCAGGTTCTGTTGCCGGTTTCGGTAAAAACAGTTATTATCTTGGACTCACTGCATTGGTCAAATTGTTGGAAGAATAATCATTGTGATACTTTTGGAAAGGAGAGCCGAAAATGAACACCGGAATTTCTTTGCTGTCATCCCTTTTGCCCGATGATGCCGATGCCGCTCTTGTGATCTCCAATGAAAACAGACGCTATTTTACGGGATTTGTTTCGTCACTCGGCTATCTTCTGGTGACAAAAAAAGAAGCCTATCTATTGGTGGATTTTCGCTATGGAGAGGCGGCACAGAAAAAGGCCCGCAACTGTCAGGTGATTACATTTAAAAAATTGTCCGATGAGCTGACAAAACTTATTCGTGACCATTCCCTCAAGGCTGTGATGCTGGAAGGATCTGCGTTTACGCTCAATGAAGCGTCTGCCATCGAAACGGTTTTGACGAAGGCAGGTGCCAAGGCTGTTAAAACATCCGAATTGGATAAAATTATCAGTCGTCTGCGTATCACCAAAACAGCAAATGAAGTGGAAAAGATCCGTAAGGCACAGCTTATCACGGAAAACGCTTTCAGTGATACCCTCAAACTGATCAAAGAAGGCGTCAGTGAACGTGACCTTGCGCTCGAGCTGGAATATAAAATGCGAAAAGCAGGAGCAGACGGCGTTTCTTTTGATTTAATTACCATTACCGGAAAAAAAACCTCGATGCCTCACGGTGTGCCCGGTGATGAAACCGTACACAACGGAGATTTTATTACTTTTGATATAGGTGCCCTGTATGATGGCTATCACAGCGATATGACCAGAACTGTTGTGCTTGGTAAAGCGGATGAGGCAATGAAGCGTGTTTACCATACTGTATGGAAGGCACAAATGAATGGATTAGCCGCTGTAAAGGATGGCGTGACTTGCGGTGAAGTGGATTTTGCGGCAAGATCCTATATCGATCAGGCAGGGTATCAAGGCTATTTTGGTCATTCAACCGGTCACGGTGTGGGACTGGAAATTCACGAGGCGCCTTCGGTATCACCTGACAGTGATGTCATTCTTCGCAGCGGTATGGTTATTACTGTGGAACCGGGAATATACATTCCCAATCAATATGGTGTCCGTATTGAAGATATGGTCGTTGTGACAAAGGACGGCTGTATCAATCTTGCAACCCTTCCCAAAGAACTGATCGAACTTTGATGGCAGCTGAAAATAAAATGAAGTAAAAATCTTGCAATTTTCGGCGGGGTATAGTATAATAATACGAGCATATTATGGCTGATTTTTCCGGAAAGCGATTGATAAAGCTGCTTTGCGGAAATGGTTACATTTATATTTCCAATATAGGAGGATTTTCTATGATTACAGCAGGCGATTTCAGAAACGGCGTAACCTTTGATATGGACGGACAGGTTGTTACTATCCTTGAATTCCAGCATGTAAAACCCGGCAAAGGTGCGGCTTTTGTTCGTACAAAGATCAAGAACGTCATTACAGGTGCCGTTGTTGAAAGAACTTTTAACCCCAACGATAAATATCCTACCGCTTTCATTGAGAGAAAAGAAATGGAATACCTCTACAGTGACGGTGACCTTTACTACTTTATGGATAACGAAACTTATGAACAGCTCCCCATTAATAAAGAAGTTCTGGGTGATGCTTTTAAATTTGTGAAGGAAAATATGGTATGTAAGGTGCTTTCCTATAAGGGCAATGTCTTTGGTGTTGAGCCGCCGAACTTTGTTGTATTGACTGTAACACAGACAGATCCTGGCTTTAAGGGTGATACTGCTACTAACGTTACGAAACCCGCTACCTTGGAAACAGGGGCAGAAATTAAGGTTCCGCTCTTCATTAATGAAGGAGAGCAAATTCAGATCGATACCAGAACCGGTGAATATATGGCCAGAGCCTAAGTCTTGGCAATCGTAATCTTTCACGGAGGGCGTAACTATGAATCTTACAAAAAAGGCAGCATATATCAAGGGACTTGTAGAAGGACTGGAGCTTGATCCCAAAGATAAGCAGACAAAGGTGCTTAAAGCACTGGTCGACCTTGTTAACGAGATGGCAGACGAAATTGTACAGCTGGAGCAAAGCTATGATGATGTTTGTGACCAGATAGATGCGATAGACGAAGATCTGGCAGGTGTAGAAGACTTGCTCTATGATGAGTACGATGATGACGATACCTGCGAATGTGGTTATTGCTCATCGGGCGATGACAGCGATATGGCTTATGAGGTTGTTTGCCCGAACTGTGGTACCGAGATTGGGCTTACAGAAGATTTGCTCAATGAGGGCGGTATTGAGTGCCCGAAATGCGGAGAAGCTCTTGAATTCGATTATGATGAAGATGAGCTTGACGACACAGAGAACTCTGATGAGGAATAATATTCCACAGGTTACACAAAGCTTTTCAGGCGAAATCTTGCATCAATGGCAGGGTTTCGCCTTTTTGTTCCAAACAGTGTAAGGAATGCCTGAAAATGTCTGTTCGTTACAGTATTTATTCGTGAACCCATAGTGAAAAGTTTTGGGCAAGCTTTTTCAAAAGCTTGCGGTTGTTTTTACGCATTAACTCCATTGATACAGAAGGGATGAAGTGAATAATGCTTTTGAGTATGTTTTTATCAGGAAACATTGACTTGGTTTCAGTGATAGTATATATTTTGTCTACGTTGTTGGTTGTGTTTTTTGTACTTCCATTTCACGAATGGGCACATGGATTTGTTGCTTATAAGCTGGGTGACAAAACCGCCAAAATCAACGGCAGACTTACGCTTAATCCATTGGCACACATTGATCCGATGGGTGCTATGCTGCTGTTGCTGATCGGATTTGGCTGGGCTAAGCCTGTACCGGTTGATCCCCGATATTTTAAAAATGAAAAAGTGGGTATGGCTCTTACCGCTTTGGCAGGTCCGATGGCTAATCTTATTGCGGCTTTGCTGTCAGGTTTTGCGATGAACGGAATTCTTGCGGCGGTTTCCGCCGGTCATTTTGTATCGGTGGAAAATTTTTCGTCATCCAACTCTTTCTGGATCTATGTGATCCGTTTCTTTATGTATTTGATGATCATTAATATTGGTCTTGCGGTGTTTAATTTTATTCCGATTCCACCGCTGGACGGCTCTAAAATAATGATGGCGTTTTTACCGGACAAGGCGGTTAACTGGCTCTATCAGCATGAACAAATTTTCTCAATAGCATTGTTTGTCCTGGTGATGGCAGGAGGACTTAACGGCGGCATTATTACCAAAATACAGGATGCACTATTTGACGGTATCTATTGGCTGACAGCACTGCCCTTTAACCTCTGAGGACGGGAGTTTGAATAAGTGGAAAAAATATCGTATAAGCTAGATGTATTTGAAGGTCCGCTGGATCTTTTGCTCCATTTGATTGAGAAAAATAAACTGAATATTTACGATATTCAAATTTCGGAACTGCTGGAACAGTATGTGGAACATATTAAATTGATGCAGGAACAGGATCTGGATATTGCCGGAGAATTTTTGGATATGGCATCCCGTTTGGTTCAAATCAAATCTGCTATGCTTCTCCCAAAATATGAGGAAGCGGAGGAAATGAAAAAGGAACTCTCGGGACAACTCATTGAATATCAGAAATGCAAACGAGTGGCAAAAATTCTTGCAGCTCATATCAGTTTTGACAGCTATTGCCGTGAACCGGCTAAAATCAAGGCGGATATGACCTATAAACGAAACCATCCGCCCGAATACTTGATACCTGCCTACCTTGCGGCGGTCGGTCGGGGTAAGGCCAAAATACCGCCGCCCGAAGATGCTTTTTCGGGTATTGTTAAAAGACGCATTGTGTCAGTCAATTCCAAAATTATCGGCGTAATGAAAAAGCTATGGAATGGAAAAAGTGTTCGCTATCAAACCGTTTTTGACGATGCACAGGATAAAAGTGAACTGGTAGCGACGTTTCTTGCTGTATTGGAATTGATCAAGGGAAAGCGTGTCAGAATAGATGGTGACGGTGAAGAACTGTCTTTGAGAATGATAAGCGGCGGTGATAAGCATTGGAAGAAAGAAAATTAAAAAGTGCGATCGAGGCAATTATTTTTGCTTGCGGGACACCTGTTGAAGTATCGAGAATAGCTCAGGCATTGGAACTGCGTCCTCTTCAGACACAAAATCTGTGTGATGAACTGGTCAGTGATTATGCCAAGTCGGAACGGGGTATCAGAATTGTTAAGTTGAATGACAGCTACCAAATGTGTACGGTAGAAGAATTTGCCGAGCCAATACGCACTGTAATGGATCTGCGAAGAAATACACCGCTTTCGCAGGCAGCCTCTGAGGTGTTGGCGGTGATTGCCTATAATCAGCCGGTTACCAAAGCGTTTGTTGAACAGGTGAGAGGTGTCGATTGTTCAGGCGTTGTATCAAGCTTGATCGCAAGACAGCTGATCGAAGAAAAGGGCAGACTTGAACTTCCCGGCAGACCGTTGATTTACGGAACAACAGAACATTTTCTGCGATGTTTCAATATTTCCTCTATTGAGGAACTGCCTGCGCTGCCCGAAGATGATGATAAAACAGAAGATGAGCAGAAAGATGCTCCCGAACAGAGAAATGAAAACCTTGATGATCATTCGGGTGAACAGGTATGAATGTGGTATGTATCATACTGTGGAGTTTGTTGCTGCTGGTGGTTGTTGTGGTTGCGGTGGTTTTGTTTTGCCCTGCACTTGTCAAGCTGGTTTATGACGGAGAAAATATCACACTTTGGATAGGATATTTCTTTCCGTTCATCAAAATTCTTCCTAAAAAGAAAAAAGATGAAGAGAATATCTCTTCAAGTGACAACAGCGAAAAAACAATATCTGAAAAGAAAAAATCTGCTGAAAATAAAGCGAAAAAAAACAAAAACAACAAAAAGACAGGCTCTGACCCTCAAGAAAAAGATGGCAATGAGATGGTTCGGTTTTTTAAAAGATTGATGAAAAAACGGGGACTGGAGGGATTGCTGGAACTGCTTCGGGATATTGCGGAGATAGTGATGAAAACGGTCAAAACTGTCACCTCACATCTTATTATCTCTAAAATGGATATTAACGTTGTCATTGTGGGGGAGGATCCTGCCGATACAGCAATGAGATTCGGCTATACCTGTTCCGCTATTTATCCATTGGTGGCTTTGATTGAGGAAAATATCAGGAAATGTCATCACAGAGTACAGGTGACGCCCGGTTTTGCAGCAGAAAAAACGGCCGTATATTTAATGTTGACCGCTAAACTGGTGCCTGTCTTTGCATTGATTGCGGCAGTCAGTGCCTTGGTCAAGGCGATCAAAACTTACCTTAAATTTAAACAATAACTGCTGCTCTATTCCGAAACCGTTTGTCTGACTATTATTGTCATTTTTTGTTTTCGATGAAAGTCGGCGGCAGACTTGCATTTGAAACAGAAATATATTATACTATATGTAAAGGCGGTGTTAACGATGAGCGATCGTCCAATAGAAGGTCTTATGGACACTACTCTTGAAAAAATTAAACAAATGGTGGATGTCAACACGGTGATCGGTGATGCGATTACCACACCTGACGGTACGACGATTATTCCTGTATCAAAGGTGATATATGGTTTCGCTTCGGGTGGATCCGAGTTTGGCTCCAAGAAAATGCAGGACAGAAATTTGTTTGGCGGCGGTGCCGGCGCCGGTGTGACCATTACACCTGTCGCTTTTATCTCTATTCATAACGGTGATGTGAAGCTGCTGAATATCTCTGATTATCAGAATTCGGGCGACAGAGCGATTGCAATGGTTCCTGAACTGTTCGATAAGATCGTTGCTTTGTTTAAGAAGGATAAATCCGCTGACAAAAAATCGTCTGATACAAACAAGGATCAAACAGATATTAACTCTGTTGATGTTAATATCGAGGATCCAAAAGTATGATGAAATCTAAAAACTGCTGTATGGCAATTACGGTTGCTGTGTATGGCTGCCCCACCCTGTGCATATAATGATATATCGCAAAAAAGGGTGGGTGGTTTTTTGTATTGGAAACGGGCAGCGGCAGCTTTTCTTGTGGCCGTAATGGTTGTATGCGGATTATCTGTCAAGCATGTGGATGCACTTCCGGTGTCAGTATCGGCTCGTGCAGCAGTGGTGATGTGTGCTGACAGCGGAGAGATACTTTACAGTAAAAATCCCGATGAAAAACTGGCAATCGCCAGTATTACCAAAATAATGACGGCAGTGATTGCACTGGAACAGCCACAGGACAAAAAAGTGAAATTTGATTTGTCAATGGCAGCAGAGGGAACCAGCCTGTATCTTAAAGAGGGAGAAACCCTTACCCTGTCAGAACTGACCAAGGGAATGATGCTGGTGTCGGGAAATGATGCTGCCAATGCTGTTGCTGTCGGTATAGCAGGAAGCAAAGAAAAATTTGAGGAACTGATGAATCAAAAGGCACAGCAAATAGGAATGAAAAATTCACATTTTGTAACGCCGTCAGGGCTTGATAATGAGCAGCATTATTCCACGGCGTATGATATGGCGATGTTGTGCCGTTATGCAATGAATAATCCCAAGTTCCGGAAAATCGTGTCGCAGAAAAGTGATGTCATATCCTACGTTGTTCCACAGGGAAAAACACAGTATTGCAGGAACCATAACAAGCTTTTGTCGATTTGTGAGGGATGTATCGGTATCAAAACAGGGTATACGTCTAAGGCGGGCAGAACGCTGACCTCTTGTGCGGAACGAAACGGCATACGGATCATCGTCGTTACGCTGAACGACAGAGATGATTGGAATGATCATCAAAAGTTGTATGATGATGCGTTTGACCGTGTGGAACAAAAGACACTGATCACTCAACATACCCGTTTCGATCTTCCTATCGTCGGCTCGCAGCACAATGAAAGACAAAGCATTACACTAAAGCCTGAAAAAGATTGTGTTATAACGGTTCGCAAGGACAATGAAGATAAAATAACCAAGAAACTATTTCTTCCGCATTTTCTTTATGCACCTGTTGCCAAGGGTCGTGCTGTGGGAGAAATCAACTTTTATCGAAATGGTCAACTGATAGGGCATACAAGGCTGTTGACAGCTGAAAATGCCGATTAACTCAAAAGTGGTGATATGAATGGAAAAAGAAGGAACAGTAAGAGTACAAAAAATTATTGCTGATGCAGGCATTGCCTCCCGACGCAAAGCTGAGGAACTGATTGAAAGAGGCGCAGTAAAAGTCAACGGCAAGCGTATCAAACTGGGTGACAAAGCGGATCCTTATAAGGATAAAATCGTTGTTGCCGACCGTGAAATCAAACTTCAAAAGGACAGAGAAAAATACTATATTATGCTTCATAAGCCAAGGGGTTTTATCACCACAATGAATGATGAGCAGGGACGCAGATGTGTTGCTGAATTGGTGGATGATGTCCCTGCAAGATTGTTTCCTGTGGGAAGACTTGATCGGGATTCGGAAGGATTGCTGCTGATGACTAATGACGGTGCATTTGCCAATATGATCAGCCATCCGTCAACACATTTTGCAAAAACTTATCGTGTGACTGTGCATCCGAAAATCAATGAGGATCAGTTAACACAGCTTACAACAGGCGTTATCGTGGACGGAAGAAAATCAATGCCTGCTGCCATTCACGTTGTTACCAACGAGAAAGAACGAACCGTACTGGAAATCGTTTTGGAGGAAGGAAGAAACCGTCAGATCAGAAAAATGTGTGAAGCGGTGGGACTGGAAGTGGCACGTCTGAAACGAAGTGCAATCGGTCCTGTTAAGCTTGGTATGCTCCAGCCCGGAAAATGGCGGGAACTGACTCCGCAGGAAATGAAGAAAATCAGAAATTATCAGAAGAAACTGATTTCTAAAAATGAACACGAAAAAGCTCGCAACGAATCCAAAAACAAAAGAACGTCCAGAAATTCTCCCCGAAAATTCCGATAATACAACAGCCGTCTGTATCATTACAGGCGGCTGTTTCATATTGAAAAAGAAACAAACATACACATTGATAGGAGCAGTCTTTCGGGTGTTCCTAAAGCAATCGTAATCGGATACAGCAAGGAGAGTGACAGATGAGGATAAAAAGTGCAGTAAAGCTTTTGGTATGCGGAGGCATCATAGGAGGCTCTATGCTGGTGCCGGGAGTTAGCGGCGGTACCTCTGCCATCATTCTGGGGATTTATGACAGGCTGGTAGAAGCGGTGAGCGATATTTTTTCGGATTTTAAGAAAAATGCAGCTTTTTTAACAATCGTTGCCGTTGGAGGTGTAGTCGGCGCCGTCTTGCTGTCGGGATGGATTGTGTACTTGGTAAACCTGTTTTTTGCACCATCAATGTATCTCTTTTCGGGTGCCATTCTGGGAAGTGTGCCGTTGATGGTCAAAAAGTCACGAATAACAAAACAGAATTTACATTGTCTTGTCTTTGCGGCTGTAGGAGCGGCAGCAGCTGTGGGCGTGGCAAAAATTCCTTTTTGGGGAGATGCCTCCGTTGATGGGATTGGGATGAGTATTATCCTACAGTTGTTGTGCGGCTTTGTCATTGCAGTTGCCTTGATTTTGCCGGGGATCAGCACCTCTCATATTCTGCTTGTTCTGGGAATGTATGAGCCGATCCTTATGGCAGTAAAACAACTGAATATAGTGTATTTACTGCCTGTTTGTGCAGGAGTTCTTGGGGGAATATTGGTTTGTACCAAGACACTGGACAGAGCAATGAAACAATTTCCATCTCAAACCTATATGATCATAGCCGGTTTTGTGATGGCTTCGGTTTATGATATTTTTCCCGGTACGGTTGATAATGCATTGCTTCAGTCAGTGTGTGTGTTGTTGGGAGTTGTTGGTTTTGCCGCTGTATGTATGATCAGCTTGTACCAATCAAAAAGTGAATAAAAAAGGCTGTTCTTATACGATACGGCAAAACACGTAATGTGTTTGCTGTCGCTAAGAACAGCTTTTTTTGATCAGGCAAACAGAGTCAATATCCTGTCTTTTATATCATTGACATCAATTTGAAAAAGCTCTTTGAGTTTTTCTCTTCCTTCCTGACTCATACACAATTCTTTGACAGTGCGTACAGCTTCTTCTGTTAAATTATTGGTACGGCACAGCACCTTGCCTTCTTTTGGTTCAAACTTTTCCAGTGCAAGATTGACTGCAATATGCTCTGTAAGTGCGTAGTCAGCTTTGACGTTGAGAGAAAGAGTAGTGTTTTCAGTACGGATTATACTGTGACGCTCAAAAATTGTTGCCAAGGCATAGGACAGAAGCCAATCAGGCAGTTCCAGTTCTCCGAGTTTGGCATCATAGAGTCGGGCAGTAAAAACATTGTCGTTGGTCACGGTGATTTCTGCTTTGGAATAAAAAGCAAATTCGTAATTTTGCCATCGAAATTTGGCGTAGATTTCCGTATCATTGTCAGGATGAAAATAAATATGCACTTTTTGGAGGTTATTTGTCATCTCGGGATCATCGGAACAAAAATTTTCATTGAAAAATGTATTGATTTGTGCCTCGGTCATCTCAAATTCCTCTCCGAATAAAGCAGCACGAAATGTACTGCCCACAAGGGTATGATCTGTTTGACCGATGTCGTACCGATTGTCGTAATTATCCTCGAATGCCAGTGACACACAGTAAAAAATGTATACGGCTGTGCATATCAGCGCAAGAAGTATGACAACGCCGAGAAAGCTGCCAATACTGTTTTTCTTTTTATTCATAAGCTGTCCTCCGCTGCGTATTTATTTCAGTTCGGCAACGGTGACACCGGAATCTCCCTCGCCAAAGGCACCCAGACGGAAAGTACGGATAGAAGGGTGCTTTTTCAGGTGCTTTTGTATCTCCGTACGGAGTGTTCCCGTGCCCTTGCCGTGAATGATGGTGATTTGATGGAGTCCCTGCAGAACCGCTGCATCAATGGCTCTGTCTACATCCAGCAGTGCATCCATTACGATTTCGCCACGCACATCCACTTCGGCGGAGGCTCCCTTTCGGGTGTCATTTCTGACGGTTCGGGTGACACTGCGTTTTGGTACTTTTACTTTTTCTTGTTTTAATAAACGAAGGTTGTTAATAGGAACACGGGTTTTGATGATGCCTGCCTGTACCAATACGCTGTCCTTGCCGACTTCAAGCACATCCGCTTTTTTGTCGATGTCAAATATTAATACCTTGTCACCGACTTTGAGAGGACGGGGAAGAACGTATTCTTCATTGGAGCGATTTTGTACAGGATCAGCGGCATTTTCCATATTGCGGATGTCAGCCTTCAATTTTGCTTTCTGTTCTGCTGAAACTTCCTTTGCTTTGCGGATGGCTTCTATTTCGTCCAATACACCATATACCTGGGCACGTGCTTTGGTAATAATGCTTTCTGCCTGTGCCTTTGCCAGATCCAGTTCATTTTTGCAGTCCTTTTCGGTACGTTCATTCTTTTCTTTGGCGAGTGCCAATTCTTTTTGTGCTTCTGCTTTGAGAGCTTCGGCTTCTTTAATTTTTCCCTCCAGTTCGTTCCGGCTTTCCTCCAGCTTTTGAACGATAGATTCAAACTTGGTATTTTCGAGAGAAACCAATGTTTTGGCACGTTCTACAATGCTTTTGCTGATGCCGAGTCGCTCTGAAATAGCAAATGCATTGGAGCGTCCCGGCATACCGATCAACAGGCGATAAGTCGGACGAAGTGTGGATACATCAAACTCACAACAGGCATTTTCTACTCCTTCCGTGTCAAGTGCAAAACTTTTTAACTCGGCATAGTGAGTCGTGGAAGCAATTTTAGCTCCCTGTGAGCGAAGCTGTTCGAGAATAGCGGTGGCAAGAGCGGCACCCTCTACAGGATCTGTTCCCGCCCCCAGTTCGTCGATCAGTACCAGACTGTGATTTTCGGCTATAGCGAGAATGTTAACGATATTGGTCATATGTGCCGAAAAGGTGGACAAAGATTGTTCAATACTCTGTTCATCACCGATGTCGGCAAGAATGTGGTCGAATACAGATAATTCACTGTTATCTGTTGCCGGTATCATCATTCCGCACATCGCCATCAACGACAAAAGACCGATGGTTTTAAGTGATACGGTTTTACCGCCCGTATTCGGACCGGTTACAACAAGCGTATCAAAGTCAATGCCGAGTTGTATATCCGTAGGAACGACTTTTTCAGGGTCGATCAGCGGATGACGTGCTTTTTTCAAATTAATCTTGCCTTCATCGTTAAGAATAGGTGTGGTTGCCTTCATTGCATAGGCAAGATGTGCTTTTGCAAAGATAACATTCAATTCGGTCAAAATGCGATAGCTGTCCGAAATGGCATCGGCATAGGAGCCGACTTCTGCGGAAAGATTGGCAAGAATACGTTCGATTTCTGCCTGTTCTTTGGAGCGGAGAATCCGAATATCGTTGTTGGCTTCTACAACACTCATTGGTTCGATAAATACAGTGGCGCCGCTCGACGAAGTATCGTGTACCAGTCCCGGAACGGAAGAACGAAATTCGGCTTTGACAGGAATAACAAATCTGCCGCTCCTGATGGTAACAATACTGTCCTGTAAATATTTTTGCATTGATGTGGAATGAATGATTTTATCAAGCTGTTCACGGATCTTAGTAGAAACCGCAACGATTTTTTTTCGTATGGCAAACAGTTCATCCGAAGCTTTATCAGCAATTTCTTCTTCCGAAAGGATGGAGGACGAAATCTTATGATCCAGATATTTATTGGGAGAGAGGGCGTTAAAACGCATATCCAGACACGTTTCGATGCCGGCGGATTTATCTCTCCAATCTGTTACCGAACGAATTGTTCTAAGCAATGAGGCAACACGCAGCAATTCCAGCGGTGTTAATACTGCCCCTGCCTGTGCACGTCTGACGGAATTGGTCATATTGTGAATATTGCCGAAAGACGGTGAGCCGAAACGCCCAGTCAGCATATGAGCATCTGTGGTTTCTTTGAGCAGCTCACGGGCTTCAAAGAGACCGTGAGAAGGTTCAAGAGAAAGGGCAAGTTGTCTGGCATCTTCAAACGAGGTTTGTTGAGCGAGCTTTTCCAGAATTTTGTCAAGCTCTAGTGATTGATAATTTTTATTCATAGAAACTTCCTTTATGTTATGTCGTTAAGATAAATTGGTACGAATTTGTCGATAAAAATCCAGTGATTTAAACGAATGCTCCACTGTTTGTAGGGTAATACGTTCGGCACAATCCGCAAATTGACGAAGGGATGGATCTGACACAGCAAACGAGAATATTTTTTTAGGTTCGGCGAAAATGCTATAACGCATTGCCGTTAAAGCACCTCTTGACAGCGGCATAGAATTTGGATCACCGTTGAAGCAGTTGTGGCAGAGCAGTTTGTTTTCACCAAAGAGATAATACATTGTATCTGACTCGTAACATTTACATTCGTCACAGCAGACAAGGTACGGCATATAACCCAAAAGCGACAGCAGCCGCAGTTCGTAAACGGCTTTTATCATTAAAGGGGGTTTTTTATTTTCGGTCAGAAGATAGAGAGAGTTGAGAACAAGACTGAGAAATTCATCGGCGGGTGCGTTTTCGGGAATGGTATAGATGGCAAGCTCGCAAAAATACTGAGCAAGAGAGAGTCGCTCCAGATCATTTCGCAGTTCAAAGAAAATGCTGATCGGTTCTGCTTCGTCTATTATGTATTTATCCCGTCCGTGAAAAATCGACAGACGGGAATAGCTGAGAGCTTGAACGGCAATTCCTTTACGATTTTTGAGCAGCTTCGCACCCTTTGCAAAGCACCGTATAATACCGTTGGTGCTTGTCAGAACGGTGACAAGCTTGTCATTTTCACCGATAGTCTGTTCGTTGAGTATCAGTCCATTCGTGCTTATTTTCATAAACGTCCTCCGAGATTTTGTTCTGCGGTGTATTTTCCATCTTGATTTTACAGTATTTCAGATAATCTTCCACTCTGCCGCTTTCTACGAAATTCTTCCATGCACTGATCTCGTCCATATTCTGACCTCCGTTTGTAGTTTATGCGTAAGGAAAGTCGGGGGAATGTGGTTCCCTCTGGCTTCCTGCCAGCTCTGATCCGGTCGGAGCGAAACTTTTGTGTAACCAAAGGGGTACCTTTTTTACGTTACACGCTACACTATTATTATACTCATCAACGATGGAATTATTAGCCTAATACGTCGATTGGTTATTGGTTAAAATCGTTTTGGTCATAACCGAGGCTGCGAAGGATATTTTCACGGTTTCTCCAGTCCTCTTTGACCTTAACCCAGATTTGAAGATTGACTTTGCAGTCAAAGAATTTTTCTATATCCTGACGGGCATAGGTTCCGATTTTTTTGAGCATTGCTCCTCCCTTGCCGATGATAATTCCCTTATGGGTGGCTCTTTCGCAGTAAATAGTAGCATCAATGTCGATAATATTGCTGTCGGGACGTTCCTTCATCCGTTCTACAAAAACCGCAGAACCGTGGGGCACTTCTTTGGACAGCAGTCTCAAAAGTTTTTCACGGATAATCTCTCCGGCAATGACTCTTTCCGGCTGATCGGTCAGTGTATCTTCATCAAACATATGCTCGCCTTCAAGGGCAAGGGATTTGAGTTCATTTTTGAGACTGTTCATACCATCGCCTGTTCGTGCAGAACAAGGTACGACTCCATCAAAGTCATAGAGTGAGGAAAGTTCAGCGATTTGTCTGGCAATGATTGTTTTATCGGTCAGCATATCGGTTTTATTGATAGCGAGAACAGCCGGAATATCCATTGAGCGGAACTTTTCAAGAAGTTGATTTTCCTCTTCACGAATTTCACTGCCTGCTTCGGTTACAAGCAAACAGGCGTCCACACCAGCCACTGATTCGTTGACGGAGCGGAGCATAAATCGGTCCAGATCATTACGGGGACGGTGCAGTCCTGGGGTGTCGATAAAGACAAGCTGGGTTTCTGCTTCAGTCAGTACACCCATAATTCGTGTACGTGTGGTTTGCGGTTTGGAAGATACGATGGCAATTTTTTGTCCGAGAATATAATTGAGAATGGACGATTTGCCAACGTTCGGTCTGCCGACGATCGCAATAAATGCGGTTCGTTGTGTTGTTTTTTCATTGATCATTTTTCTTTTCCTCCGAGTGATGTTTCTTTTTTCTTTTCGTGATGCTGTTGCGGATACCGACAGGTCCCAAAACAATGTATATGATCGACAAAATGGTCAGCAGAACGATACCGCATAAATGGATAGGGTGAGTAAAATAGAAATGATACAGCAAATGCCACCCCTCTGAATTGCCGAAAAGAATAATTCCGACAGCTGCCGCAAAAATGGCTATGATCAGTACAGCTCCGGCAGCGGCATCCTTGGCGTGTTTGATCAGCGGATCGTATTCGGGACTGATTTTATCGCACAGCTCCTCGATGGCAGTGTTGACCGCTTCGGCAGCCATTACACCGCCGATGGTTAACATCAGTAATCCGAAATCTTCCCGCGAAAAGGCAAAAAAACGTGCAAAAACAAGAACATACAGTGCTGCAACCGTATGAAATCTCATGTTTCGCTCGTTTTTTATACAATGTATCACACCGCAGAATGCGTATTGAAAGCCCTTAAAAAAGGACATTTATTGATCCTCGTCACGCATAACGTAGCTGGAGGAGCTGGGCAGACCGAGCATGGTCATTACCTTTTCTTCTTTTTCACGCATACGCAGTCTTTGCAGACCGTTGTCCTCGTGGTCATATCCCAAAAGATGGAGCATAGAATGTGCTGTCAGATAGCCTACTTCACGCTGCAAACTATGTCCAAAGCGATCTGCCTGTTCCACCGCTGTTTCCATCGAAATGACGATGTCTCCCAATATTTTGGCGCCGGTGTTGGGATCTGTGTCGTATTTACCATTTTCACCCATTGGGAACGAAAGTACGTCCGTTACTCTGTCCTTATCTCGATAGATAGAGTTCAGTTCACGAATTTGCTTATTGTTGACCAGTGTGACGCTCACCTCTACCGATCCCTGAAATTCCTCCATTTTGAGGACGGCGTTGCAGCAACGTCTGATCAGCATACGCAAGCCGGTAGGAATTTTTATATCCTTCTGCTTATTGGTGATGATAACCTTGATTTTGTCCATGATTGATTCTGTCCTTTCCTGTCTATAATTACTTTTTCTCGTTAGGAATTGCTATCGTACGCTTTGATGATGTCCATTACGAGTTTGTTTCGCACGACATCTTTGGAAGAAAACATAATGCTTTCGATACCCTCGATATTTTTTAATATTTTTACGGCGTCTTTTAGACCCGAACGAACACCGCCCGGCAAATCGATCTGTGAAATGTCGCCTGTGATGACCATTTTGGAATTAAAGCCGAGTCTGGTCAAAAACATTTTCATCTGAGCCGGGGTGGTATTTTGAGCTTCATCAAGAATGATAAAGCTGTCATCGAGTGTGCGTCCTCTCATATAAGCCAGTGGTGCGACCTCGATGTTGCCTCGTTCAACGTATTTTTGATAAGTTTCCGCCCCCAGCATATCGAACAATGCGTCATAAAGCGGACGAAGATAGGGATCTACTTTGCTCTGCAGATCACCCGGCAGAAAACCGAGTTTTTCTCCGGCTTCCACAGCAGGACGTGTCAAAATGATACGGTTGATCTCTCTGGCACGGAATGCCGTTACAGCCATTGCTACGGCAAGATAGGTTTTGCCGGTGCCGGCAGGGCCCACACCAATAGTAATGGTGTTGCTGCGGATGGCTGAACAATAGTTTTTTTGCCCCAGTGTTTTTGGTTTGACGGGACGCCCCTTTGAAGTGATACAGATACAGTCGCCTGCGATTTGCTCGATACGATGTTCGTTGCCCTCATTGACCAGCGACATGCAATACCGCACATTCTGCTCGCTGAGTGTTTCACCTCGGCTAATTAAATTGAGCAGACTTTCAATGACCTTGGAAGCACGGGATACATTTTCAGGTTCTCCTGTGATCTTTAGTTCCGATCCTCTGGAAACGATGGACACCATATACTCGTTTTGAACGAGCTTGATGTTCTCGTCAAACGCACCGAACAGAGCAACAGCTTGTTCCATTCGGTCAATATTGATAATTTGTTCCGTCATTAAACCACCTTATCAGTAATTTTAATCAACACACTTTTAACATCGATGGTAAAAATATGTAATTGGGATATAATTTTTTTTTATTATAACATAAAAATAGTTAAAAGTCACTATAATTTTTAAAATTTTTTTTAATTTTTGTAATGATGTTGTTCTGCGAAAAAAAGCAGTATTTGTATAAATGATGCTTGACAAAGCGTGAGAAATATTGTATAATCGTTGCGTGAGTGTAAAGTGTTTTGCTTTACAGTAAAATGCTTCGGGAGGTATGCATTTTGTCCAAAAATCTTGAGGTATCCAATCTGCTTGATTTTTACGGCGGATTGCTTACCGACAAACAGCGTGAAACTGTTGAGTATTATTATAACGATGATCTTTCGCTCGGAGAAATTGCCGAAAATCTTGGGATCTCCCGTCAGGGCGTCCGGGACAGTATTAAACGTGCCGAAACTGTGATGATCGATATGGAAGAAAAATTGGGTCTTGTCAAAAAGACAAGAGAGCTTCGCCGTAGTTTGGATACCATACGGCACAATATCGACATTATTGATGAACGCAATATGAAAGTGTACCGTTCCAATGCGATAAACGAAAGTATCAAAGTGATCCTCAAAGAACTTGACAGGCTCAGCAATGAATAACAGTATCTGTTCGGAAAATCATCCGAACAGATCGGAATAATAGGGAGTGAGAAATATGGCATTTGAAGGCTTATCTGAAAAGCTCAGTGCTGCTTTTAAAAAGCTTCGTACCAAGGGAAAACTGACCGAAGCCGATGTCAAAAGTGCTATGCGTGAAGTTCGTATGGCGTTGCTGGAAGCAGACGTTAACTATAAGGTAGCCAAGGATTTTACCGCTAAAGTGACTGAGCGTGCTGTCGGCTCTGACGTAATGGAAAGTCTGACTCCGGCTCAGATGGTGATAAAAATTGTTAATGAAGAATTGACAATGCTGATGGGTACAGAAGAAACACGGATTAATTTTGCCGGTAAGCCGCCTACGATCATTATGATGTGTGGTCTTCAGGGTTCCGGTAAAACTACCCACAGTGCCAAATTGGCTAAAATGTTGAAAAAACAGGGTCATAGACCACTGCTCGTTGCCTGTGATATTTACAGACCGGCTGCGATTGAGCAGTTGAAGGTGGTGGGTGCTCAAGTGGGAGCAGCTGTGTTTGAAATGGGTCACGAAGATCCTGTGACAATCGCACAAAGTGCTGTGAAACACGCTAAAGATCACGGGAATGATATTGTGATCATTGATACCGCCGGACGACTTCATATTGATGAAAAACTGATGAATGAATTAAAAGAAGTAAAGTCGGCTGTTCAGCCAAATGAAATTTTACTGGTAGTTGACTCTATGACAGGTCAGGACGCAGTGAATGTGGCTAAATCCTTTGATGAATTGTTGGACATCAGCGGTGTTATCCTGACGAAACTGGATGGTGATACCAGAGGCGGTGCCGCACTTTCTGTCAGAGCAGTAACAGGTAAGCCGATTAAATTTGCCGGTATCGGTGAAAAACTGGATGATATAGAAGTGTTCCATCCTGACAGAATGGCTTCCCGTATCCTCGGTATGGGTGATGTGCTGACACTGATCGAAGATGCTGAAAATCGTCTGGATCAGAAAAAAGCAGAGGAAATGGCAAGAAAGTTCCAGCAGAATAAGTTCGATATGAATGATCTGTATGAGCAGCTTCAGCAAATTAAAAATATGGGTTCTGTCAAAAATATCCTTTCTAAAATCCCCGGCATCGATCAGCAGGTTCGTGAAATGGATTTTGATGACAGACAGCTCGACAGAGTTGGTGCAATGATCTCATCGATGACAAAAGCTGAAAGGGAAAATCCCGCTCTTATCAATCCGTCCAGAAAACGCCGTATCGCTGCCGGCAGCGGTATGAAGGTGGAGGACGTGAACCGTTTAATGAAACAGTTTGCACAAATGCAGAAGTTTATGAAAAATATGAATGCCAGAGATAAAAACGGCAGAAGAAAACGTTTGCCCGGTTTGGGCGGAATGAACTTGCCTTCCGGTGTTTTCCACGGTAAAGGCAAAAGCAAGAGAAAATAAGGCTTTCCCCAATGAACCATAAAAATAAGGCATTGGTGAAAATATAAACAAATTTATTTATAAAATTTTGGAGGTACATCAAATGGCAGTTAAGATCAGACTTCGTCGTGTAGGAGCAAAAAAGACACCTTTCTATCGTGTTGTAGTGGCAGATTCCAGATATCCCCGTGATGGAAGATTTATTGAGGAAATCGGTACTTACAATCCTCTCGTTGAGCCGTCAGAGTTTAAAATTGATGCGGATAAGGCAAAGAAATGGATCGCTAACGGTGCTCAGCCTACCGATACTGTAAAGGCTCTTATGAAGAAGAACAACATCATCTGATGCTTCTCTTACGGAGGGAAAAATGAAAGATTTACTTGTTTCAATAGTAAAGGGACTTGTGGAAAATCCCGATGCCATCGAGGTAACGGCTGACGAAAAAAATGAGGATGATATTGTGGTATATCACCTTCACGTTGACGAAAACGATATGGGCAGGGTGATCGGCAGACAGGGACGCATCGCTAAGGCGATCCGTACCGTGATGAGAGCTGCTGCCGCAAGAAGCGACGAAAAGATACAGGTCGAAATCGACTAATCTGAAACAAAAAGAGAAGTCTTATTGACTTCTCTTTTTGTTATTATCCGACAGGACAAATCAAAATGATGAGTGCGAACCAAAAGGAGAACAATGAATGAAAAAACAATATATAGAATCAGGTAAAATTGTTGGTACACACGCTCTGAAAGGAGAGGTCAGAATTGAGCCGTGGTGTGACAGTGCGGAATTTTTGTGCCGTTTCCGTCGACTGTATTTTGCCGATGGGACAGAAGTGAAAGTGGTTTCCGCCAGAGCACATAAAAATATCGTCATAGTGCACTTCGACGGTATTAATAAAGTGGAACAGGCAGATTTACTCAGAGGAAAAGTGGTGTATATCAACCGTGACGATGTGAATTTGCCGAAAGGTACCAATTTTATTCAGGATCTGCTGGGACTCAAGGTTCTCGATGCGGAAAACGGCAGTGAGTATGGCGAAATTACAGATGTACTCAAAACAGGTGCTAACGATGTTTACCAAGTTACCCGAGAGGGGAAGGATTATCTTATTCCCGTTATTCCCGATGTGGTGGTTGAAAAAAATATTGATGAAGGATTTGTTAAAATAAAGCTTATTGAAGGGATTTTTGATGATGAGAATTGACATAATAACATTATTCCCCGAAATGTGTGATGCCGTATTGAATGAGAGCGTTATCGGCAGGGCAAGAAAAAAGGGAATAGTGGAGTTTGAATGTCACCAGCTGAGGGATTTTGCATACGATAAGCATAAAAGGGTCGATGACACCACTTATGGTGGTGGTATGGGAATGCTGATGAAAGCAGAGCCGATCGCATTGTGTTATGAACATATCTGCGAAGCACTTGGTAAAAAGCCGCATTTTATCTATATGTCCCCAAAAGGTAAGGTGCTCACGCAAACACGTATTCGTCAGCTGGCATTGCTTGATCATATTGTGATATTGTGTGGTCATTATGAAGGCGTGGACCAGCGTGTACTGGACGAATATGTGGATGAGGAAGTGTCTATCGGAGATTATGTGCTGACAGGAGGAGAACTGCCGGCTTTGGTTCTTGCTGACAGTGTCAGCAGGATGGTACCCGGCGTGCTGTCTGACGATCTATGTTTTGAGGATGAGAGCCATTACAGTGGACTGCTGGAATATCCGCAGTACACGAAACCGTTCAGTTGGAGGGGAAAAGAGGTTCCTGAAGTTCTAATGAGCGGACATCATGCCAATGTGGAAAAATGGCGTCGAGAACAGTCGCTTTATGAAACATTGACAAAACGTCCTGATTTGCTGGATAATGCAGCATTGACAGACGAAGATCAAAAAATTCTTTCCCGATGGACGCAAAGCTCATTGACGGATGAATAAAAAAGGAGAGTTATTGTTCTCTTTTGTCGATACAAAAAGTCATTATTGTGTTATAGTATTCCAAAAAATTACAAATAAGGCTATTTTTAGGGATAAAAGATATGGTTGAATAAATTCGGTTATAAGTCCATAGTTTTATTAACTATTTGTCAAAAAAATAGGTATTATCAATATGAAATTTAATGATATATTTTTAAAAAATGTATAAATGAATGAAATTGATATGAAAATGATAAAAAAGTGACGAACTTTATAATTTGTCCAGAGGAAAAAATTACAAAAATAAAGCTAAATTTTGAATTTAATTATTTGTTATTTATAAAAATATCTTAAAAATTCTTTTATACAATAAAAATATCGATTTTTTATGAAAATTTATAAAAAAGCAATGAAAATATATTCATTATTTGATTTTGAATTGTTAAAAGTTATCTTTGAAAGCCAAAAGTTTTCAACATTTACGTCAATATATACAAAAGAGTATCGTTTGAATGTTTTTAAATCGTATATCTATCCAAAGTTTAAAAAAACTGTTGACCATTGCTCAAATTGTGCTATAATTTAAGTACTTTAGAATAGTGAGTACAGTTCGTTTTTCAGCGAACTGTACTCGTTTGAAGGTTTTATTTTTAACCGTGGGACACACGGGGATAGCTCGTTGATACTGTACAGGATGCTGTACTTGAGCGAGAACCCCCTATCTCTTTAGGTGGGGGAGTATGTCACTTGGGGTTATTTTTATTGTGAGGAGGATTACTAACTATGTACGTAAAAGAAGTAACGGTTCAGAATCAGGTAGGTCTTCATGCTCGTCCTGCAACATTCTTTATCCAGAAAGCAAATGAATTTAAATCATCTATTTGGGTTGAGAAGGAAGAAAGAAGAGTCAATGCCAAGAGTCTTTTGGGTGTACTGTCACTTGGTATCGTAGGCGGTACTAACATTAAGGTGATGGCTGACGGCGCTGATGAAGAAGCTGCTGTTAACAGTCTGGTTAAGCTTGTACAGTCCGGCTTTTCCGAATAATTAATGACGCGATTTGATTGAAATAATGTCAACCGCAATCCCACCGACTTTAGACGGTGGGGCAAGGTTAACAAAAGCGTAGCTTTTTTGTTATGATAACAATACAGTAGGGACGGTTCAGCCCGATTTGACGCCTGTGGAGTTAGTAGGTTACGAGGACGATGAAGCAGGAAGCCCATTGACTTTAGACAATGGGTAGTTCACAAAAGCAACTGCCCTTTTGGTGGGTGCGGCTTAGAGATAATGTAAATCTCTAAAAAATAAGGCGGCATAGTTTACTTTGGTAGTAGACTATGCCGTCTTTTCCGGTTCATCTGGATCTTGGAAATCATTCTTGTCAGCGTTCAGGATGGTGCCGATCCTGTGGAAAAGGTCGTTTTTCGTCAGCTCCGCAGAATACTGGTTTGCCCTGTTCTCCGGGAGCAGGAAGGTAGCCGTGAGATAGTATAGGGACGTTATGATTGTTTAAAAAACACCCGACATACAACGGAATGTATGTCGGGTGTTTTCCATTAGCTTTTTACATTTAACCGATTATTTAACAACGGTTAGCTCAAAACGTTCGCTGGTAATGAAGCCTGTCTTGACGTCCTTTACCTTAACAATAATATCATATACGGTTGCGCCCTTCGGTTCAACGGTAATGACGGAATTTTTAGCAAAGTTCTGAACGGTGGAGTACTTTTCAGAGGTGCTCTTTTTGTAGAATACAGCGTAGTGGTAGCTGCCGGAGCCGTTGGTACCTGCAACGTTGACGGTGAGTTTTTCACCGAGCTTAATCTTTTCGGCAGAGATGTTGGCGGCAATCTGAGCCCGGCCATATACGTTTACGATGAAATATTTCTTGATAATAGTATCGCTGCCATCCATAGCTTTTACGCAGACAACATACTTGCCTTCAGACTTAATCAGGATCTTGGCATCGCTCTTATCGCTGGTTTTCTGGGCGGTGGTCCAGGAATCGGAGTCGATGGCACGATACATAAAGGTGTATTGATAATCACCTGTACCGCCTTCAGAAGTACAGTTGATCATAACCTTGTTGCCGAGTGCTACATTGGTAGATTCAGCTTTAATGTCGGTTTTGAAGGTGTTATCGGTCATTGCCTTTCTGTTCTTGAAGGAGCTGATGGTACCGTTGTTGTAGATGTACATACCCTTTGCAAAGGTGTAGTTCTGGCCGCCGAGGTCATCCAGCTTGCCGGAACCGTTGACAAAGCGAACGGTAGACTTTTTGGCAGTTCCCATGTTAATAGTGTACTTGTGAGTGACACCATCAATGCCGGAGAGCTTGGACATAGCAACAGGCTCGGACCATTCTTCACTGTTGATCTGATACTGAATTTTCGGAGCTGCAAAGCCTTTGTAGTAGATGGTTACAGTGTTGTTGGTAACCGGCAGGGGAGCTACTGTGTAGGTCAGATCTTTGGTGTCAACTGCTTCGCCGTCATAGTACTCTGTTACGGTAACGGTGTAAGTACCAGCCTCTTCCGGAGTCCAAACGGCGGTTGCACCGGTATCTGACAGGGTAGTAGTGGTTGTACCATCGCTTACGGTATAGCCATAGGTTACATGGGATCGAATGCCGGTTGCGGCGGTTTCCAGAGTGATGGGTTCGCCGACCTTTGCGTCCTGTGTTTTGGCTGTGAATGATCTAATTTTGGCAGCATTGCTGGAGAATTTAATTTCTTTGGTTGCCGTATTGCCCAAAGAGTCTGTTACCTTAGCGGTGATGTAGTAAGGACCGTCGCCCTCAGGCATCAGAACATATTTAGCATCACTGATTTTTGTCAAAGCGGTTGACGGATCGCCGAAAAATTTGCAGGTGACGTCGTATGTGTAGCTGCCTGTACCGCCCTTAGCGTAGACATTGATGTCAATCGGAAAACCAGCGGCTACATAATCATCCGGGGTTTTGGAGGCTTCAATATCAATATCCAGATCGCTTTCAGCAACTTCTACAGTGAAGGTTTTAGCGTTGCCCCATTCCTCGCCATCTTTTACGATAGTAGCCTTTACCTCATATGTACCGGCTTCAGTGGGCTTCCAGGTAACCCCTGACCGAAGATCTTCATGATTGATAGTTGTGGTTTTACCGTTTCCGGTAATGTCATAGCGTACCTCAAAACCACGTTTGTTATTCGTAAGCCAGGAACTCAATAAAATCTCCTGACCAATGGTTGCTTTGCTCGGTTTGGCGTAGCTATACATGAAACTGAGATCATAAACTTTGAGAACCTTGCTTGCTGTGGCGGTGGTACCATAGGCGTCTTTGACGGTTACAGAAAAGTTATATGTGCCCGTCTCGGAAAAGGTAAACTCAACTCTGTTGCCGGGAGCATATGTCTGTAGGATCGAGCTTATATGCTGACCGTCCGAGTTTTCATGGACACAGGCAAACTGATATTCCAGTCTTTCTCTTCCGCCTGTAGCGTTGGCTACGAAGGTAACGGTATCTCCTTTGATTAACCAGTTCTCGTAATCAGTCAGTGTAACCAGCTCAGCGCTGATAGTATCCATTACTTCCGAATCGTAGCCGGAAGCTGCTGTCTCAGACTCAATTTCTGCGGCGCTTGCAGTGACAGCAGTAGCGCCGGAAGCGATGATCAACGCTGACATAAGCAGAGCAACAGAATTTTTGATGAATTTCTTTTTACTCATTAATGTTCACTCACCTTTCTAATGGATGTTTCTTGAGTATGACAACTACTTTAAAGGTTTCTGGAAGGCCGCCGCTGTCAAATACAGAGACAGCCTTCCAGTAAAGTTTTGGGGAGAATGTTTATTTGGTTACTTTAACAGTTAGAACTTTTTCGCTTGTTTCCTTGGTTACAGTATCCTTAACAACTACCTTGACATCGTACTGAACAGCAGCTGCAAAAGTAATGTCAACGGTTGCATTGGTGCTGGCAGCCTGAGCCTTGGTCCACTTGCCGGTGGGGGAGTTTGTCTTTTTGTAGTATACAGTGTATACATACTTGCCGGAGCCGCCTGTAGCAGAAGCGTTTACGGTTACACTTTCGTCAAGCTTGATGGACTCAGCAGAAAGAGCAGAGGTGTTCTCGATAGACTCAAAGACTTTTAAGCTGAAGTACTGTTTCTGAGCGACACCGCTGTCATCGGTAGCCTTGATACAGAAATAATACGTGCCTGCTGTATCGGGAAGAAATTCTATACTGTTATTAGTGTCGGCATACTGGAGGTTTGTCCACGCTGCAGCATCTGCCTTCTTATAGGCAAAGGTATACTTACAGGTGCCTGTTGCTCCGGTAGAATCAGCAGACAGTGTAATTGCCTGACCTACAGCAGCATTCTTAGCAGAAACATTTGCGGTGGTTGCCAGAGTGTTGTTGTTGAGCATGGTTCTGTTCTTCATAGTAGTGATCATACCGTCAACAACGGTGTACAGACCGGGATTAAAGGTGAAGTTGAGACCGTTGTTGTCTTCAAGTACGCCCTTGCTGGTGCAGAAGCGAACCTCGACGCTCTTTTCAGAACCCATATTGACTACATACTTGTGGGTAACACCTTCAACAGCACTAACGCGAACCAGTTTAACGGGGGTGGACCACTCGCCGTTGGGCAGCTTGTACTGAATCATAGTAGAATTACCCTTGTAGTAGATGGTAGCCAGATTGTCGGGTGTTTTCTTGCTGACAGTGTAAGCCATTGTCTTGGACTGAACAGCCTTTCCGTTGTAGAGCATAGTAGCCTTGACAACATAGCTGCCGGCAGTTTTGGGAGTCCACTCGCCATCGGTAAGAGCTTCTGTTTCGCCGTTGAGAGTAGCTGTATACTCAAATGTTACCGGGACCGCATCGGTGCTGGAGGTAGCAGCAAAGGTGACCTTATCGCCAACATTGGCTTCGGAGGTGCTGGCGGTCAGAGTAGCAATGGAGAGTGAAACAACATTAACTTGTTTGGTTGCTTCAGAGGTGGTGCCGGAGTGATCTTTTGCAGTTACTTTTACAAGATAAGAACCGGTTACGGAAGGAGTAAAGTCTGCATGCGTATTAGCGGAAAAATCTTTGATAAGGATTTCGTTGCCGTTAAAGACGTAGGAGAACTTGTATTCGTAGCTTCCGTCTCCTTCTTCAGCAGAAGCATCAATACCCACAGCGTTATAAACCGGAACGGTGTTCTTGTCAACCGTAATATCTGCAGTCAAATTGCTCTTGTTGACGTTGCAGGTCATTTCTTTGGAAGCGATGACCTTTCCATTAAAGAGTGCTTTTGCGGTGATAGTGTACTCGCCCTCTTTAGCAGGGGTCCAGTAGGTGGAAGCGGCGGAGTCGTCAGCTTTCAGTGTTTCGACTTTGCCGTTGCCTTTTATGACAAACTGATAGTTTACAGGCAACTGAGAAGTGCTGATCTGAGCTGTGAGTTCGGTTGATTTTCCTACTGTAGTCTCCTCCGGACAGGAAGTGGAGAAGGTGCCAATATCCACAGAGGATACAGCAACGCTATTTCTTTTTACGGTGCCGGTGGAGTCCTTTGCTTCTACAAATACAGAATAATTGCCTTCGTCAAGCTTAAGTACAGCGAAATCTTTTGTTGAAAAATTCTGAACAATAACATCGCTGCCATTTTCATCTTTATAACCAAACCGATACTGATACTGACCGGTACCTCCGACAGCGGATGCATTAACAAGTACGTCAAAGTTACTGGGAACAACAGTGGTCGGTACGTCAATGTTTACGTCAAGATCGCTTTCCTGAACGGTGTAGGTGACCTCTTTGGTGGAAATAGTTTCACCCCAACCGTTTTGACCGTATACCAAAACGGCAGTGACGGTATACTCACCGGCCGTTTTCGGAGTCCAGTCAACTTGGGCATATCTGGAAGAAGGAATCAGTGTGGTTGTTTGTCCGTCAGGACCTTTTACTGTATAACGGAAAGAATCATTTACAGAACCCATATTATTGCTGAATGCGCCAATACGAATGGTTTCACCGGCCTGTGCCCCCTCTTTAGAGAAGGTTACATTTTGAACACCGAGATTAATTGATTGGAGACTGAGGGTTTTTGTTACAGACTGACCCAATGCATCGGTAATCTTTACATCAACCTTGTAGGTGGTAGGATGTCCGATATAAAGTCTGAAAGAGCCTGAACTATCCTGAGCAGTTATTGTACGTGTGAACGGATATTCAGCTTCGGCGTTGGCTGTGCTGGTAAAGAACATGTCAACATTTGTATTTGCAGAGTTGTGTGTAACCTCGTAGGTGTACGGAGCCTTACCGCCGGAAACGGATACGGTGGTAGGAATATATTTGCCGTACGGGATGACACCACTGCCATCTCCCTTATCAAGCGAAAGTGATGCGCTCAGTGTATCATAGACATCTATTACGATGGTCTTGACAGCGTGACCGCCGCCGTAGCCCGTCATTTCAAAAGTAAGATCGTACCTGCCGGCCTCTGTGGGGGTCCAGACTAACGGATTGGCCTGGTATGTATCAGAAACTACTTCGATCTCTTCGCCGTTTTTCTTGACAGTAATCTGTCTTTGGCTATAATGGGCATATCTGGAAGCCACATCTACCACCTCGTAATTGAAAACGATAGGAGTGCCAACCATAGGAGCGCCGGTTTCAGTGTCGGTTTCGTAGTCAATTTTAGCAAAATGGGCACCCTGAATTTCAAAGGTATCAGTTGCTGTTGCGGTTCTGTCAGCCCAGTCGGTAACAGTAATGGTAGCGGTAAAAATCCCCTTCAAGTCTGTTGACCAACTCTTAACTTTCGCCGCAAGGTAATCAACGGTTGCCACTTCTTTGCCATACTGCTCGATTACAATTGTAGCGGATTTCAGTTTATCGTCCTGCAATTTAGCGCCGGAAACATTCAGAGAGAAATAGGCAACACCTGTAACGCCATTGGGATAGCCGTTTGACGAGAAGGATTCAATTTTCAGCGGATCCAGAACTTCTTCACCCATTGGGTAGCCTATATCAGTTCCGTTGATATAGTCTTGCAGTAATACAGCGTCTGCGCTAGTAATGCCACCACTACCATTGATATCTGCTGCTCTCTGATATCTGTCGGCAATCAATTCAGTGCCCAGAATATGTCGTTGAATAGCGGTTACGTCGTCGTTATTGATTTTTCCGTCGCCGTTAGCGTCACCCAGCACCACCTTGATTGGCTGACCTATCAGATAGGGAGTTTCAATCGAGGCAAGATATTTCTGAATGAGTGTTGCGTCAGTTTCAGTGATTTCACCATCTCCGTCTACATCTGCCGCTTCCAAATATTCATCATTGAGTAGGGTCATCTCAGCGACATGGCGCTGAATAGCGGTTACGTCGCTAATATGGATTTTTCCGTCACCATTAGCGTCGCCCAGCAGAGGAATATTTACCTCTTCAGCAGGAATCATTCCGGATTCATCGGCACTTTGCGCGCTTGCCGTCAATGTTGCTATATTTGATGAAACAATCAGGGCAGAGAGGAGCAAAGCCGTTGAACTTTTCCAATGTTTTCTCTTCATTAACATTCATCCACCTTTCCTAAAGCATATCGCGATGAAAAATTTATACAGAGTGATGAAAAATTATTACACCACCCTCCAATATTATATCTCTTTTTTACTATAAAGTCAATATCAAATTGCTTTTGATAAGATTTCGAATGAGTTAATTTTTTGCGAACTAATTATTAACAAATAGTATCAAAATCATATATATTTCTATGTTGGAATAATAGAGCTGGTTTGTGTTTCGTCATTCATTTTAATTATTTAAAAACACATTTCAGACGGTGAGTTAAAGTTGTCAATAGTATGAATGTATGATATAATAACTCTATAAGTACAAAATAGACTTTGACGAAAACAAAGTAAAATTTCCGAAGCTGAAGTGCGTAAAAGCAAAGCTTCATAGGAAGTTTACAAAAAATATCCAATCAGCGACAATATCACAAAATATGTCAATGATTGGATGAGAAAAATTACAACAACAAACAAAATGACCGTTGAAACGGAGAGCGTTGAAATGACTATCAAAGAGCTGAGGCAGAAGGCAATGAAGCTCCCTTTGACACCGGGAGTTTATATTATGAAAAATGCTAAAAAAGAAATTATCTATATCGGCAAAGCAAAGGCGTTGAAAAATCGTGTTAGTCAGTATTTCGGCTCGGATAAAACTCATCCCGAAAAGGTCAGACAGATGGTTTTTAATGTAGATGATTTCGATTATATATTGTGTGAAAGTGAGTTTGAGGCACTGGTACTGGAATGCTCTCTCATCAAGCAGCATAAACCCAAATATAATATTCTTCTGAAAGATGATAAAGGCTACAGTTATATTCGTATCTCCAAGGAAAAGTATCCCCGTCTGTCTTTTGAAATGCAGAAGGCGGAGGACGGAGCAGAGTATCTTGGCCCTTATATGAGTTCGTGGTATGCTAAAAATGCCGTTGATGAAGCTAAAAAAATTTTCCGTCTGCCTTCCTGCAATAAAGTGTTTCCGAGAGATATGAATAAGAGTCGTCCGTGTCTGAATTATTACATCAAACAGTGTTCTGCTCCCTGCTGCGGAAAAATTTCTCAAAAAGATTACTGCGAAAGTGTGGCTTCGGCAGTTGATTTTTTGAAATCGGGAGATACTGCTTCTATCAGACTGATGACTGAAAAAATGAACGAAGCAGCCGAAAATCTGGAATTTGAACTGGCGGCTAAACTGCGTGATCGCATTAACGCCGTTAAACGGATTACCCAAAAGCAAAAAGTGGTTGCCGCCAATGTACGGGAACAGGATGTGATCGCCGTTATGACAGAGGGGGAGGATGCCTGTTTTGCTGTATTGCGTTTTGAGGATGGCAGGCTGTACGATAAGGAGGATTTCCTGATTAAGGACATTGGAGGACAGGTTGATCTGCTGTCACTCAGAAGAGAGTTTATTCAGCAATTTTACACAATGCGTACCAAAATTCCTCCCGTTGTTACCTTGGATGGAGAAATCGAAAACGAAGAACTTCTGACACAATGGCTCAGCGAAAAGACGGCAACAAAGGTAAGATTGATACACCCTCAAAAGGGAGAACAAATGCATATTCTTGCTATGGCAAAACAAAATGCCGCCGAGCGTCTTGCACAAAGCCGGGGACATCTTGGTCACGAGCTGACTGCCTTGGACGAGCTGGCAAAGCTGCTGGGATTATCTAAGGTTCCGGTGTTCATCGAGTCGTACGATATATCCAACCTTATGGGAACCGAAAATGTTGCCGGTATGGTCGTGTTTAAAAACGGCAGACCGTATAAAGACTCCTACAGACGTTTTAAAATTAAGGGCTTTGTCGGTCAAGATGATTATGCGTCAATGAACGAGGTGCTAACCAGACGTTTTGAAGAATATTTCAAGAACAAGGACAGTGGTGAAGGATTTGGGATCCTTCCCGATTTGATCTTGCTTGACGGCGGCAAAGGGCAGGTGTCGGCGGTACGTCCTGTGCTGGAACGCTTCGGACTGAATATTCCGTTATTTGGTATGGTCAAGGACGGCAGTCACCGCACAAGAGCTATTACCGACGAAGGACGTGAAATTGCTATCACTTCCAGACGTCAGGCGTTTACGCTGGTTTCCACGATACAAGATGAAGTGCATCGCTTTGCGGTCGGTTATCATCGTGCCGCAAGAAAGAAAAAGACATTTTCTTCCTCTTTGACCAATATTGACGGCATCGGCAAGGAGCGAGCCAAAGCTCTTCTTTCTTATTTTAAAACGATCGATAGAATTAAAACCGCCGATGTGGAGGAACTGATGAACGTTAGGGAAATGAACCGACCGGCGGCAGAAGCAGTATATCGATATTACCATTATGAGGACGGAAGTGTTATCAACAGAATGAATGATGAACAAAATTAATGTTGATTAACTTGAAAGATGTACAAAAAGGCTATTGACATTTTAATGGTTTTTACGGATAATTATATGTGTGATTTTATATGAATGGCAAAAACGATGTATTGCGCCCTATTCGGGTCAACAGGCAGTGATGCCAAAAGTACGTCGTTGACCGCTCAAATAGCTGAATTTAAGGAAAGTGAACAGATGAGAGTAATTACAGGTGCAGCGAGAGGCAGAAAGCTTGAAACACTTAGCGGAAGCGATGTGCGTCCTACGACTGATGTGGTGAAAGAAGCTGTTTTCAGTATCATACAGTTTTTGGTGGAGGGCAGAGTGTTTCTGGATGCCTTTGCCGGTTCGGGTCAGATGGGAATAGAGGCTTTGAGCAGAGGTGCTAAATGTGCCTATTTCCTTGACAGCAGCAGAAAATCCACTGATATGGTACGCAAAAACTTGAAGGCGACTGACCTTTCCGATAAGGCTGTGGTGAAAAATATCGATACGGTGAGTTTCCTTGCCGGTACACCGGAAAAATTTGATATTGTATTTCTTGATCCTCCTTACGGAACAGGGCTGCTGCAGCAGGCTCTTGCGTCTGTTGTTGGTGCCGTCAATCCCGGAGGCTGTATTATTTGTGAACATCCCAAGGAAGAACAGCTGCCTGAGGAAGTGGGGCAATTTGCAGTCAAGAAACATTACCGATACGGTAAAATTGTGATCACGGTATATTCACATAAGGAAGTGGAAGGTATATGAGAACGGCAATTTGTCCGGGAAGTTTTGACCCGGTCACGCTTGGTCATGTCGATATTATTACAAGAGCATCCAAATTGTTTGACCATGTTATTGTTGCTGTTCTTGTTAATGTGGAAAAAAAACCATGGTTCAGTATTGATGAACGTATCGATTTGCTGAAAAAGGCAACATATGGATTGAATAATGTCGAAATCGCCGGTTTTGATGGACTGCTGGTGGACTTTGCAAAACAAAAACAGGCAGCGGCTATTGTGAAGGGACTGCGGGCGGTTTCCGACTTTGAATATGAATTTCAGATGGCACTGACTAACAACAAACTCGATCCTAATATCGAAACAGTATTCTTGACGACAAGCTCTGAAAATATGTATCTTAGTTCCAGTATCGTTAAGCAGGTAGGCTTGTTAGGCGGTGATATTTCTCCGTTTGTGCCGGAATGTGTACAGGATGAAATTCTAGTGAGAATAAGACAAAGGAGCAATTTAAAATGAAAATGGATATGCTTATTGACGAACTGCAGGAAATTGTGGAGGGAGCGTTTACCCTCCCGCTCAGCGGCGGAAAAACGGTTGTCAATACAGACAGAATTAGAGAAATTATTGACGAAATGCGGATCAATCTTCCACAGGAGGTACGTCAGGCTAAAAATATTGCGGCTGACAGAACCAATATCATTGCCAAGGCAAAGGAAGAAGCAGAGGATATTGTACAAAGAGCTGAGGAAAGAGCGAAAACAATGGTTTCTCAGAACGAAATTGTACGTCAGGCACAGAAAAAGGCAGATGAGATTATTTTTAATGCTAACAATGAGTCCGCTAAAATTAAACAAGCTGCCAATGTATATGTTGACAATGTCCTTAAAAAAGCGGACGAACAGATGTCAGAGAACCTCGCTGCACTGAAAAAAACAAGACAAAGCTTAAAGACACTTCAGAACAAAAAGAACGCAGGAAAAAAGTAATTCTTGTGTGTGTCTGTTGTTGTCGGATAATGGATCAGCAAAGGCAGACTGTACATCGTCTGCCTGTTTTTGTGTGAATTTATGACGAGGACTGAATGAAAAGTTTGGTGATTGAATGAAAAAAATATTATCGAAAATAGGATACGGCGTATTTTTTTGCGTTTGTGCCGCAGTGATCATAAGCTGTATTGTTATGTTGCTCAATATTTCCAGAAATAATCAAAAAACATATACCGATATAGATGCTATTGTGATCAGCGGGGAAAAAGAAACATCGAATAAGGATTATCAAAAGCTGGATACGGTCAATTTGAATAATTCGGAACATTATACAGAGGTCCGGACCCGTGAAGGCTATGATGCATTGGATACCGATGAGAAAAAATATCTGTATGAAAAGATACAGGAAAATATCTATTCGATTGCCAATGAGCCGGATGAAAACGGTCATTACCGTACCGCAAGATTGAAGGTGTCGGACAGCAAAATGTCAGAATTTGAGATTAGGGAGGTCGTCAACGCATTTATATTTGATAACCCCCAGGTGTTCTGGTTCGAAAATCTGTTTGGGTATGCTTACAGCGGTGAAGATACGATTGTTGAGTTTTATTCTGTGCTTTCTTACGAAGACTGCAATCAATATATTGAGACATTTCAAACAAAAGTGGATGAGATTATTGGCTCTTTGAGTAAAGGACTTTCTGAATATGAGCGTGAGAAAGCGATACACGACATCGTACTCGGTAACTGTACTTATAAAGCCGGTGTGACAAGTGCCAGGGATGGTTGGGAGTATTTTTCAGCGTATGGAGCTTTAGTAAATGGTGAAGCAGTATGCGAGGGCTATGCGAAATCCATGCAGATATTGCTCAATCAGGTGGGGATTGCCTGCTCTACCGTAAGGGGAAGCGGTGAAGGCGTCGGCCATATGTGGAATGTTGTTAAATTGGGAGGCGAATGGTATCATCTTGACCCGACGTGGGATGACAGTGCGGATGATACTATCAATTATGACTATTTCAATGTGACAACCCAACAGATAGAAAATAATCATGAAATCGCTGAGGATATTAGATCCCTTCTGACCAGAGATGGTGAAAGAGATGATGCAGGAATTAAGTATAATTTCTTTGTTCCGGATTGTAATTCTATTAAAATGAATTATTATTCGGTAGATGGTTATCGATTGGAATGGTTTGATGAAAATTCGGACAAAGGAATGGTAGCGGCGATGGCTCGTCATATTCAAGACGGAAATTATGTGCTGCCGATCAGTTTTGGAAAAAATTATACCTATGATGAATATGTCAATAAATTGTTTTATGAGCCTCCGCACAAATATTATTACTATGTGGATATGGTGAATGAACAGCTCGGTGAAGAACATCGGATTAGTAAAACACATGTGGTGATCCTCAAAAGTCCAAGTAATATGACGCTTAAAATCACTATGAAACCTGCCGATGCATCAGATGAGGATGAATATGATGAATCGTAATTTTTGTTTCGTGTACCCTACGGGAAACAGCGAAGAGATTACGCTGATTTTATCCTAACTCGGCAAGAAGACTCCGACCTCTATAGGTCGGGGATGAATTGCCGTCAGCCCGTAAGGGCTGA
This sequence comes from uncultured Ruminococcus sp., assembly GCA_902802985.1. GTDB lineage: Bacteria > Bacillota > Clostridia > Oscillospirales > Acutalibacteraceae > UBA1213. Next base: position 11 of record CADCOE010000042.1, on the reverse strand, counting down.
AAATGCTTGAC
>CADCOE010000041.1 GCA_902802985.1 uncultured Ruminococcus sp. | reverse complement strand
GTCAAGCATTTTCAGCCCTTACGGGCTGACGGCAATTCATCCCCGACCTATAGAGGTCGGAGTCTTCTTGCCGAGTTAGGATAAAATTTATCGGATATACATAGATATATCAAAAGCCTTGACTGAATGGGTCAATGCTCCCACAGAAATAATATCCACACCACTTTCGGCAACTGCCCGAAGTGTTTCGTCGGTAATACCGCCCGATGCTTCCAGAACTGCTCTGCCGGCAGTGATTTCCACTGCTTGTTTCATTAATTCGGGACTCATATTATCCAGCATAATAATATCGGCTTTTGCGTCGAGAGCCTCTCTCAACTCATCAAAGTTTCTGGTTTCCACTTCAATTTTGGTCATATGACCTACCTTGGCACGCAGCTTGGTAATGGCTGCTGTAATGCCGCCTGCTGCATCAATATGATTATCTTTGAGCATTGCCGCATCAGAAAGGTTATAACGATGATTTTTGGCTCCGCCTGTCATTACTGCATATTTTTGAATGGGACGCAGCCCGGGAAGAGTCTTACGGGTATCTGCGATCGATGCATTGGTTCCCTCAACAATTTTGGCATAGCGATGGGATGCCGTAGCGATACCGCTCATATGCTGTATCAGATTAAGTGCAGTCCTTTCGCCCTTAAGCAGCACTGCTGTCTTACCGTACAATTTGAGGATCTCATCCCCTTTTTTGATTTCGTCACCGTCCTGTTTCAGCAATTCATACTTAACAGTATCATCAAGAAGTTGAAACACCCTGACAGCCGCTTCTGCACCGCAAAGAATGCCGTCTGCTTTGGCAACAAATTGACCTTCTCCTGTTTGTTCAGCAGGGATAAGATAGTCTGTTGTGACATCACAATAATTGATGTCCTCCAGAAGAGCTGTCCTGATCAGATTGTCAAGATAAATTTTATTCAGTATCATTTTCTTCTGAAACCTCCTTCAATACAATGGATGCCACCGTTGCAAGACTTCTTGCTTCTACAAAATCCTGATTGACAGTGTAGCCTCCGTTCAGGATATTGTCACGTATTTCATTGATACGTTTCAATCCGTCCGCCACCGCTTCGGGCTTCGGAATGACAAAATGACAATCCTGCATAATTCTGCGTATTTCTGTACGAAAACCTTTCGGCATTTCATTGCCGCTAAGGTTATCCTGATGCGGCTCTTTATCGAATGGAGCATTGTTTTCCGTTTTCAGTTTAGCGATAATATCATTGGCAGCTCTGCGTGAGAATACCAGTGCCTCCAGCAAGGAATTACTTGCCAGACGATTGGCACCGTGCACCCCGGTATGAGAACATTCTCCCACTGCATAGAGTCGATCAACATTAGTTCGTGCATCAATGTCCACATTAATGCCTCCCATCAAATAATGCTGACAGGGGAATATCGGTATCCACTGTTTGGTAATATCAATATTTTCTTCCAGACACTTTTCATATATCATTGGGAAGCGATTTTTAACAAATTCCGGATCTTTATGTGTAATGTCAAGATAAAATTTTTCGTTGCCTTTTTCACGTGATTCCAACATAATCGCATTGGACACTACATCACGAGGTGCCAATTCACCCCGTTCATCATATTTTGACGCAAAACGTTCTCCGTCGCAATTCAGCAAAACAGCTCCTTCTCCACGAACTGCCTCACTGATAAGAAAACGCTCCCTGTCGTTTTCTGCCGCAAACGCAGTCGGATGGAACTGTATCCAACTAAGATGCTTAATGTCAGCGCCAAGCATATAAGCAAGAGTAATTCCGTCTCCTGTTGCAATAGCGGAGTTCGTGGTATATGGATATACTCTTCCGATGCCGCCTGACGCCAAGATGCAGTAATGAGCAGAAATTACTTTTGCGCTGCCATCTTTAAAAATCATTCCGGCATCAAATCCTCTGCCGTTTTTTTCAAGCTTGTACAAAAGTGTATTGTCATATATTTCGACATTACGGTGAATTTTTACCTGCTCAATGAGCGTATCTACAATAGCACGCCCCGTAGAATCCTTATGATGGACAATTCGATGACGAGAGTGACCTGCCTCCAAAGTCATCTGCAAGTGACCGTTTTGATCAAGATCAAACGCAACACCCATTTCCTTCAGCTTCAGCACATCCTTGGGACCTTCTTCAACAAGTACCTTAATGGCATTCAAATCATTTTTATATTTGCCTGCGATCAATGTATCGGCAATATGAAGCTTAAAGTTATCGTTATCTTTATCCAGTACCGCTGCTACACCACCTTGTGCCAGTGAGCTATTGGAAAGTGTCAACTCTCTTTTGGAGATCAGCAGCACCCTCACTTCCTCGGGAAACTGCAGTGCGGCATAAAGCCCCGCTGCACCTGCACCGACAATCAGAACATCGTATTCACTATTCATAAAGTCTAAACCTCTTTTAAACAAGATTATGAACCGTAAAATTCATATACTTATTCTATTGTAGCATATTCATCGTCATTTTTAAATACCAAATAACGACAAAAACAGGTTTCTTTTATTAAAAAAAAGCCAGACTTACCTGAAATATTATATTCAATATTACAACAAAATTCTTTTAAAATATACTGATTTATATTATAATAGTGGTAAACCATTTATCAAAAAAGAAACGGGGGATCATATGGAACTTTACGATAATACAGAAAAAATCCAAAAAGCATTACTGGTAGGAATTGATACAGGAGAATACGATGCCGAAAGCTCAATGAATGAATTGTATGAACTGGTACAGAGCGCCGGAGCAGAGCCTGTTGCTTCCATTATGCAAAAGCGTGACAAACCTGATGGAGCTACATGTATCGGTTCGGGCAGATTGCAGGAAATCAAAGATTTCTGCACCGAAAAGGAAATTGATTTTATTGTATTTGATACAGAGCTGACTCCTACACAAATACGCAATATTGAAACAGAAACCGATGTCCGTACGATTGACCGCACGATGCTGATACTGGATATTTTTGCCATCAGAGCCAAAACTAATGAGGGTAAATTGCAAGTAGAATTGGCTCAGCTGAAATACCTGATGCCCCGACTTTCGGGTAAGGGCAAAGAAATGTCACGGCTTGGCGGCGGCGTGGGCACAAGAGGTCCCGGCGAAACAAAATTGGAAACAGATAAACGTCACATCAGACGAAAAATTGAATATCTTAAAAATGAGCTGGAACATATAACCAACCGACGGGATCATCTTCGTGCAAGACGAAAAAAAGACGGTGTTATCACGGTGGCTATTGTGGGCTACACCAACGCAGGAAAATCCACTCTGATGAACACACTCACACAAGCGGGCGTCCTATCGGAAAACAAGCTTTTTGCTACCCTTGATCCAACATCGAGGGCATTGAAGCTCCCTAACGGTGTGTCTGTTATGATGATCGACACAGTAGGTCTGGTCAGAAGGCTCCCTCACCATTTGGTGGAAGCATTCAAATCTACGCTGGAAGAAGCGGCTCTGGCGGATATTATCCTCAATGTCTGTGATGCCTCCAGCAAGGAATATAAACTGCATCTGGATGTTACCAATCAACTGCTGTACGATCTCGGCTGTAGCGACAGACCCATTGTTACTGTTTTCAACAAGTGCGATCTGGTCGGAAATCCCGACGATCTGCCTAATGGGAAGGAATATGTCCGTATTTGTGCCAAAAACGGCATCGGTACAAAAGAACTGCTTCGAGCAATCGAGCGGAACTTGCCTGTACGACTGAGAAAATTTTCTCTGTTAATTCCTTTTGATAAAGCTTCCCTGCTTTCTGTTCTCCGCAAAGCGGGGGCACTGCAATCAGAGAAATACACCGCAGATGGTATCCGTGCAGAAGCGATTGTGGAAGAGCCGTTATGGTACATGGTTGAGCAGTATCAGATTGATTTATAACAGAATAGTATCTTGACAGAAGGTTAACAAAATATTATAATATTTTTAGTCTTAAAATGAATTTTTTAATTTTTGAAAGCAAAGTTTTTAAGGGGTTTTGATGAATGAAACTTTTTAATTCTCGTGAAGCAGAATACAGAAATCCGACAGGTGCGGTCCCTTTCGGTACCAGTATTCATTTTAAAATTATATTGCCTCGAGCTTTGCGATGCTCCGGTGCCGTACTGGCACTGAAGGATGACAGGTACGGCGATACCAAAGTTTACGGAATGTTCTGGGCAGGAATGGTCGGCGATGACTTTGAACAATGGGAATGCGATGTCAACATTGAAAGAGTTGGTCTTTACTGGTACCACTTCAGTGTTGATACCTGTCACGGCAGACGCTACATTATGAAAGGTTACGGCAGTGAAGGCTATTTGTCACAGACAGATCACGATCCTCGCTTTCAGTTGCTGTGCTACGAAAAGGATTTTGAAACACCTTCCTGGCTGCCGGGCGGCGTTATGTATCAAATTTTTCCTGACAGATTTTATTTTTCCGGTGAAAAGAAAACCGGCGTCTATTCCGACAAAAAGCTACACGACGACTGGAACACTATTCCTGACTGGCGTCCCAATGAGCACGGTATGATTACCAACTCCGACTTTTTTCAAGGGGATCTGAAAGGAATTACAATGAAATTGCCTTACCTCAAAGAGCTGGGCGTTACGTGTATCTACCTCAATCCCATATTTGAAGCATATTCCAATCACCGCTATGATACAGGAGATTATGAAAAAATTGACCCTGTACTCGGTACAGAAGAGGATTTCAGAGAACTGTGCAGCGAAGCCAAAAAACTGGGAATACACGTTATCAATGACGGTGTATTCAGTCATACGGGCAGCGACAGCAAATATTTTAACCGTGAGAACCGTTATCCTAACAATGGTGCTTATAATTCAAAGGAATCACCTTATTATACATGGTTTAAGTTCATCGAATGGCCAAACATATATAACTCTTGGTGGGGATTTCATACCCTTCCCGAAGTAGAAGAACTTTCCAGCTCATTCAACGAATATATCAACGGTGAAAACGGCATTATCCGCAAATGGATCAAAAACGGCAACAGCGGCTGGCGATTGGATGTAGCCGATGAACTGCCGGATGAATTTATCGAATATATTCGTGAAGCCGTCAAAGCCGAAAACAGCGACGCCCTCCTGCTCGGTGAAGTCTGGGAGGACGCCTCCAACAAAGAAAGCTATGGTTCACGCCGACGCTTCCTTTATGGAAAAGAACTGGACAGTGTGATGAACTATCCGTTCAGAGACGCTATACTCGGTTTTCTTGACTGCGGCAACGGTCGTGATATGATCGAGATCGTCCTTAATATACTTGAGAATTATCCTCGTCCTGTCATTCGTTGTCTGATGAACCTGCTCGGCACACACGACACCGAACGTATTATCACACTTCTTGCCGGTGAACGTCAGAACGGAAGAGGACGTGAGTGGCAGGCAGCAACCAGACTCAGCCCTGAACAACGTGAATACGGATTAAAACGAATGAGAGTAGCTGCCGGTATCCTATATACGCTTCCCGGTGTACCGTGTATTTATTACGGTGACGAAGCAGGTGTAGAAGGCTACAAAGACCCGTTTAACCGTGCCACTTATCCGTGGGGGCACGAGGATAAAGCATTGATCGAATGGTTCAAAGAACTTGGCAAAATGAGAGCTGTCTGTTCCTGTTTGAAAGACGGTGATCTGCGTGAGTTCGGCTCAACCGAACGTACAATGGGTTATATTCGTGAAGATAAAAATGATATGCTGCTGTGCGTATTTAATGCAGCACATTATCCCATCCAATTCCGGGTCCCCGAGGAATTTATCGGCGGCGAAACCTTTATGAATACCTCTTTGGAGGGAGACGAACTGACAATCGAACCCAACGGATGTGCTTTTGTCAAAATCAAAACACCCGAAAAACCCCTTCCCATTGAAGATGAAACCGAAAAAACGCCAATCACGGCAGCAGTCGAACAAAATGACTGATGAATATAAACAGAGAGCTTATCCTCAAACGGATAAGCTCTCTGTTTTGTTTATGACTCCGGCTTTTCGGAAAGATAATCGTTATAATATTCCTGCGCTTCGACTCTTTCGTTGTCAGTTCTTCCGTTAGAAACAAAATCCATATATTCGTCTACACAATACGGGTCATCATCATTGGTATGACTGCCGTCCGACTGATAAAACGGAGTATTGTCTTTGGAAAAATGTTTTTTCCTACTCATAAAAAATCCCACCTTTCGAGTAACAGTATACCCCAAAGGCAGAATATTTATACAATATCAAAAACTTTGTCCTACTGCCGTGACGATCACAGTATTCTGATGTCATCAACATTATACGGCGTCTGCTGGTAAACAAAGTAATTAAGCCAGTTGGAATACAAAATGGTTGCGTAGCTCCGCCACGTTAACGACGGAAATGCTGCCGGATCATTTCCCGGAAAATAATTGTACGGCAATGCCGGCTTAATTCCTTTTTTGCAATCACGGAAATATTCATTTGCCAACGTGTTGCGGTCATATTCTGCATGACCCAAAACAAAAAATTGTCTGCCGTTTTTATTGGCAACGATCGCCACTCCTGCAAGGTTGGAGGAAGCAAGTATTTCTAATTCTTCATGTTCCCTTATATCTGAGCGGTGAACTCCCGTATAGCGTGAATGCGGCAAAAGAATTTTGTCATCAAATCCTCTCATCAGAGGATGAAAAATATTCATCACACGATGTACATAAATACCGGACAGCTTTTCGGGCAGTGTATATTTCGGGATATGATAGTGATGATACAATGCCGCCTGAGAACCCCAGCAAATATGCAGAGTGCTGTAAACATTATGTACCGACCAATCCATTATTTTACACAATTCGCTCCAATAATCAACCTCTTCAAAAGGCAGAAGTTCCACCGGCGCCCCTGTAATGATCATTCCGTCAAAGTACTGATCTTTGATCTCGTCAAACGTTTTATAAAATTTGGTCAGATGCTCCTGCGAGGTATTCTTGGAAACGTGTGTTGCCATTTGCAGCAATTCTACATCCACTTGAAGCGGTGTATTGCCAAGCAGCCTCAAAAGCTGTGTTTCTGTTTCAATTTTGGTCGGCATCAAATTCAGAATAATAATTTTGAGCGGTCTGATGTTCTGCGATTCGGCACGCTCCGTTGACATCACAAATATATTTTCCGATTCCAGCGTTTTGAATGCCGGAAGTTCACTTTGTATTTTTATCGGCATAATCGACTTCTCTCCTTCATCAACCTCGTGCATTGGGGCAGCCGCAGAGTGATGCTCCGCCTCCCCGTCAACCTCTGAAAGGTCTATGTGAAACTTTTGACTGATATTCGCCCATCTTTTTTCCTCAAACACTGCTGTCCGCCACTCCGCAAGGATTAGCTTTTAAGCAGTTCACGTATACGTTCAATGCTGCCCGAAAGATATAGATAGCCAAACAATGCTTCGAGTCCTGTCGCCGTATGGTAATCGGCATTAGATGCATTTTTCGGTGTATGTGAAGTATGAGCATTACGTCCTCGCCTGTACACATCGGCTTCTTCCTCGGTCAGCAAAGGCTCAATGCTCCGCATCAATTCTGCTTGCGCTTCACATCTAACTCGCTCCACCTTCAGCTTATTCAGTTCTTTGACAGGTCTGTTAGCATCACACACAATATCTTCTCTCACAATCAGATCAAACACACCATCACCGACAAAAGCCAGTGTCAGCGGACTTAATTCACGGGGATTACAATCGTATACAGACAGCAAACCCATTTTTTCACCACCCTGCTTATTCTACAAAATCAAATTCCACATCATACATACTAACAGTATCTCCTTCGTTAATACCTGCTTCTCTCAGTGCGTCTATCACGCCCGAATTGATAAGTACCCTTTGGAAATACTGCAATGACTCCGAATCATCAAAATTGATAGTACGCAGCACACGCAGCAGCCATTCTCCCTCTACAAAGAAAACGTCGTCCTGTCTGGTGATTTTTACTTTTTGTTGTCCCAGTTCTTCCTCTGCTACAACAGGAGCCGGCTCCGCTTCGTAACGGATAATAGGCGGTAATTGAGACAACTGTTTCTGTATCTCCTGCAGAAGCGGCTTGACATCATAGGCGATAGCCGCCATAATCGGGAAGAACCGATAGCCTTTTGATTCAATATATTGTCTGAATTCCTCTACCTTTTCGTCATCTGTCAGATCGCATTTGTTGCCGGCTACGATCATCGGACGTTCCGCCAGTTCGGGATTAAACTTTTTCAGTTCATTGTTAATCGTTTCAAAATCTTCTTTGGGATCCCGTCCCTCACTTCCAGACACATCTACCATATGGACAAGAAGTCGGCAGCGTTCTACATGACGCAAAAACTGATGTCCCAGTCCGGCACCATCATGTGCCCCTTCAATCAGTCCCGGAATATCTGCCATTACAAAAGACGATTCTTCTCCCATTCGCACGACCCCCAATACAGGAGTCAATGTGGTAAAGTGGTAATCCGCAATGATAGGCTTGGCTTCGCTGACAACAGAAATAAGCGTAGATTTTCCGACATTAGGAAAACCCACAATTCCCACATCAGCAAGCAGCTTCAATTCCAGCTGAACTTCATATTCTTCACCGGGCAAACCGGGTTTTGCAAAACGAGGTGTCTGGCGAGTCGGTGTAGCAAAATGAATATTACCCCAACCGCCTTTACCGCCCTTGGCAACCACCACCGGTTCCTTATCGGATATATCGGCAAGTACTCTGCCGCTCTCTGCTTCACGGATCACCGTACCCATTGGCACGCGTATAACGAGATCGGGAGCTTTTTTGCCGTTGCATCGTCCCCCTCTGCCGTTTTCACCCTTTTGGGCAGTATATTTTCTTTTGTATCTAAAATCAGCCAGTGTAGAAAGGTTGGTATCCGCCACAAAAACAATATTGCCGCCTCTGCCGCCGTCACCGCCGTCAGGTCCTCCCGAAGCAACATATTTTTCACGATGAAACGCCACCGCACCGTCACCGCCGTCACCTGCTTTGATCCATATTTTCGCTATATCCACAAACATCGTAAGACACCTCCATCACTCTGTGTCACCGTCGGTTCATAACATATAAAAATGAGCCTCGACTTTCGCCGAAGCTCAAAAAAAGTTCGCTATGATTACTGTTCAACAGCGTAAACAGAAACCTGCTTGCGGTCACGACCAACACGTTCAAACTTAACGTTTCCGTCGATTTTTGCAAAGAGTGTATCATCAGAACCACGGCCTACGTTGTTGCCCGGATGAATGTGTGTTCCACGCTGCTTTACAAGAATATTGCCTGCAAGAACAAACTGACCGTCTGCACGCTTTGTGCCAAGACGTTTTGATTCTGAATCACGACCGTTCTTTGTGGAACCGCCGCCCTTTTTATGAGCAAATAACTGAACATTAATTTTCAGCATTTTCTTACACCTCCGTATAATTTACCTGTAAATAATTGGGATATTGCTCCTCTGTGTTAATCAGATGGAGCTTTAAGCCTGCCAGAACATCTCTGCACAGCGACGCATCCTTTGGTGAAACCATAACGTACATATCACCGTCATCCGCTTCTGCCGCTGCATCGGCGTGGATCACATCGGTGATCGTATTAGCAGCCATATAAGCAGCTGACGAAACAAAAGCACAAATAATATCTTGTCCCGACTCTGCCATCATTGCATGACCACTGATATGAAAGCCTCTCAGCTCCCCGTTACGGCTTACGAACAATTCTGCGTTAATCATTATGCTTCAATAGACTCAATCTGAACCTTTGTGTAGAACTGTCTGTGACCAAGTTTACGTTTCTCGCTCTTCTTCGGCTTGTAAGTAAACACTGTGATTTTCTTTGACTTACCGGTTTTAATCACCTTACCTGTTACCTTGGCACCCTCAACATAAGGAGCACCCACCTTAAAGCCATCGTCAGTGCTGACTGCTATTACCTTGAAGTCAACAACCGCATCGTTCTCTGCGTCAAGCTTTTCTACGTATACTGTGTCGCCGTTAGCAACCTTGTACTGCTTTCCGCCTGTTTCAATTACTGCGTACATATTGGCACCTACCTGTTATCAAACTCGCTGCTGTCAGGCGTGATAAAATCCACTTAAAAGCCCACAGCATGCGGCTTATTTATCATAACACACCAAACCTCTGTTGTCAAGCGGAAAACCGCAATTCTGTGTCAGGGGAAAACATCACGCCAAAGACAGGAAAAACAAATGATAATATCCAATCATACTACCAAATCACTTTGTTCCAAACGGTCATTAAAGAAAGACATCAGCTTGATGCACGGTTTCCTAAGCAGCAGGCCGAGAAGCAGTGCAAACGGTACAAAGGCAAGCAGGCACAGAAGATTAATGACATAAGAGCCTGCATCCACGCCGCATATTGCCTCACGCATCATATTGATGCTGTACTTAAACGGCAGATAGGGAGCAATAGCCTGAAATGTTGACGGAAGTACTTCTATCGGGAACGTTCCGCCCGAGCCAGCTACTTGTATCACCAGAATGATAACGGAAAGTGCTTTTCCGATCACACTGAAAGTAATGGTCAGTGAATAGGTAATCAGCACATAAACAGCAGCTGAAATCATTGCCGATACAATAAACAGCGGGATATTCTCACACTGTATCCGCAGGAAAAATACATCTCCCAAAGCAATGATCAGCGATTGTATCTGGCTGAGCATAAAGTAGATCATAAAACGTCCGAAAAACATCTGCGTTGAAGTCGGCTGCTCCAGCCGTTTGAGTTCCCGTTTTTTCAAATTGGTTCTAAGAACTGCCACCAGTACTACACTGCCTACCCAAAAGCCCAGTGTAGTATAGAAGGGGGTCATAGCAGAACCGTAATTATCAGTTTTATAAACTTCATTGGTTTCCAACTGAACGGGATTAGCCACAAAGTTTCCCAGTGCATCCGGACGTTCAATAATAGTGGAAACATAATTTTCAATGGTATCGTTATCTCTGAGATCCGCAATTCTATCTTTCAGGTCAGAAATTTTGTCCCTATATTTGCTCATCAGGGTTTTGATGTTAGTAAAGGTCTTTTTGACCTGTTCCAGCGATTTCACAGTACTATCAAGCGTTTTATCAAGATCGGGTACTCCCCCGTCGACCGACTTCAAAAGTCCGGAAGCTTTTTCCAGTGTATTATAAACGCTGTCCACTGCCTTATCAATCGATTTTTTAGCTGCTGTAAAGCTTGTTTTCAGTGAAGAAATCTCCTTAGCAAGATTACCGGTCAATTTTTTGATTTCGTCACGCATTTCTGATGGGAACCGACCTGTTTGTTCCACTGTATTGGCTGCTTGTGTCAGCTTTTGAGATACCTCATCGGTATGAGAATTAATCGTTTTCAGTTTGTTGATCACATCGGAATTATCAACATCAAAATTGTCCTGTGTATCATTCAAAAAAGATGTCACCGCATTATTCACGGAAATCAGCTTATTGTTAATCTCTGTCAATCCTTTGAGCTGTTCAGCTGCACTTGCCATATCTCCTGAGAGAGCATCAGCAGCAGCAGATAATCTTGCTGTCAGATTTTTTTGCTCCGTCACAAAATCACTCAATATTTTTGAAATCGTGCCCTTTGCTTCGGTCAAGGCAGAGGATACAGCATTGATGTCATCGGCTGCACTGCTGATCAAAGCTTTTATTTCGTCCTGTGTTTTCTGAGGCAGACTGCCTGTTTTTTGGATAACAGCACACGCTGCATTGATCTTGTCGATGATCTGCTGCTGATTTTGATTGATTGTCTGCAGCTGCTTGATCAAGGCGGAATGATCGGTGCCGGTTGCTGTTTGAACCAATTTCAATAAATTGATCACAGAATTATTGGCAGAAATAATTCGCTGAGGAAAGGCTGTTAGCGAGGAAAGCTGCTCCGCTGCGGCATTGGCATTGACAGAAAGCTGAGCAAATGCTTCAGACACCTTGGCATCCATTTCAGATTGCGTTTTGGCGGCAAGCCCGAAAATATTTGTCAATCCCGTTTTAATTGTTTCAAAGGAACTGTTCAGTGCTGCCATATCTTTTTCACAGCTGTCGATCAACGTATTGATCTCATCGATTACTTCCTTGGGTAAACTGCCGGTTTCGTCAAGCTGCTTGGCGGCAGCATTCAGTTTATCATTCAGTTGACTTTGATGTTCTTTGAGCGTATTTAGTGCGTCAATCGCATCGGACGCATCTATCTCCGTATCATCAATCGCTGTCAGTACCGCCATCAATTTATCATTGGCGGAATTGATGAGAGTGACAGATTCGGCAGCATTTTTCAGTTCCTCTGCTGCACCTGACATATCCCCCGAAAAACTATTAAAGAGTGTGTCCAACTGAGAACTGATGTTGTTCTGTGTGGCACCCATTGAGTCGATCATATCAGCAATCGTATCTGTCGTATGCTTGGAAGCAGTCCGTGTGGAATCAATGGCATTTTTGACATCCGAAGTAATCACACCTGATTGGGCAAGCGTATCTTCCAGATTGGGCAATATATCCTTGTTGGTTTTAACGAGAGTTTCCAGACTGTCAATAGTAGTAACAAACACATCCACCCCGGCATTAAAGGTATCAATCTCGTCATCAAGATCGCCAAGGGCATCAATAATTTTATTGGCCGTGGTAATTTTATCCCCCGACAAGGTATCCTGTGTCAGATTAAGTGTTGTCGCAATTACTTTTGTAATCGTTTCAACATAGGTAGAAGCAATTTGATTTTGGATAGTTTGTACCCCTGCGTTGGTCATCTTAGGAGCAATCGCATTTTTCTTTTCGTTAACATAGTATTGCAGTTTTGCCTGTTCAAACTTGCCTGTTGTAACAGAACAAAGATTTTCACTGAAATCCTCCGTAATAATAACCGCTGCATAGTACTCTCCGCTTTTAACTCCATCAAGAGCCTCCTTTTTGTTCACAAAGTGCCAGCCCATTTTATCATTTTGTTTCAGATTACTGATAATTTCATCACCTGCATTAATTTCGAGTGATTTGTAATGATAGCCTTTGTCCTCACTGCATACAGCAAAGGATATGCCGCCCGTACTCGAATACGGATCCCAGTTGGCAGCAATATTAAACCATGAATACAGTGCCGGCAAAATGGAAATGCCAATGATCACGATAAATGCAATCATATTTCTCGCAATAGATTTCAAGTCATAACGGAATATTGTCCATATATTTTTCATTGTGATTAACCACCCTTTTTATTAAGATTAACAGAACCGACAGTATCCTTCGGATCCGCCTTTTCAGCAACAGTTATACTGTTCTCCTGAGATAATTTCGGCGGTTCCGTTTCCTGTTCATCCTCATCATAATCATAATAGTCAAACTCGTCTGCAATGCCGAGCAATTCTTTGTAAGTATAGTAGTGGTAATCCGCTCTGACCATCAGAAAAACACAGAACAGAACAGTGGCGATCCATAATATCAGAAATTCTACCTTAGTGTCAAGACTGAATATCAGTAACAGATAAATCAATCCCGAAAGTAGGATAAACAAAACACCATAATGTCGGTAAGACTTTTGCTTGGCTTTCATCTCATTATAGGTTTTCATCACTCTTAGGTAAGTCAGATGTTCTTTTTCGGACTGTGAAAGCGGCGGTATTTCTTCACTCTGATGTTTCACTCGCTTTTTCTGTTCTTGAAATGCCTGTTCCTCTTGTTTGTCCTGTTTGGTAGAACGGTCTTGATAATCGGACGCTTTTTTCGGCAGATAATCTTTCAAATCTTCCGACGAATTGTCGTGTTGAATAGGTTGATTTTTACGTTGTTTTCCAGACATTCTTCCTTCCCCCTCATTATCTTCAGCGTACAGGCGATCCCTAGCATATTGATATTGCCGCCTGAAGGCACCCACTTTGTGCTGTCTTTCCTACTGCAATGGAAAGCACTTTTTTGGTGACTGCCATTGCATTTTATGTACCGCTGTCACTTCATAATGACTGTATACCAATTATATTTATATTTAAACGAACTGTCAAACAAACTTAGACAAATCGCCAAAAATGTAATAAAACACAGAGGCTCCACCTAGGATCGGTGTGTTGTTTCAATCCCTCCGTTCTAAGCTTCAAACCGGTATAACTTCCCTTTCCGTTCAATTTCATTTTATCATATTATCACAGCAAAAAATAAATTTACTAAACCTCTTGACATATAATACTATGTATTGTATAGTATTATATGAAAGGAGGCATTGTATGGATATACAGCTCAAACGAGGTCTGCTGGATGTGTGTGTACTGTCAGCACTCAAATTTGATGATTCCTATGGTTATAAAATCATCAAAGACATTAAACCGTATCTGACCATCTCCGAATCTACTCTCTACCCTATCCTGCGAAGGTTGGAAAGTGCAGGGATGATTACCGAATATTCCGTTGAACACAACGGCAGACTACGAAAATATTATCGCATTACCCAAAAGGGAAAAGAACGTTTGGATGCTTTTTCGCAGGAATGGGAGGAAATAACAGCCATACAACGTTTTGTAACAAGGGAGGATAAGAACCAATGACAAAAAATGAATTTCTAAATATTCTTCAAAAAAATTTAATGAATATGTCCGAAAACGAACGTCACCACTATACGGAATATTACTCAGAAATCATTGATGACAGTATAGAGGACGGTATGTCCGAACAGGAAGCAGTGGCATCATTGGGCAACATTGACGGTATTATGGAACAAATCAATACTTCCGGTTCTGTAGCAACATCTGCCAAACGCAGAATTTCTGTATTCGGTGTCATCATCTTTATCTGTGCATCCCCTGTATGGTTAAGTTTTTTCGGAATTTATATCGCTATATGGGCGGTTCTCGCTGCTCTGTATGCTGCTGATTTTGCAATGGCTATCAGCGGTCTGGCAGGTATGGCTGCATTTCTGTTCATACTCTCGAACCCTGCCTCTGCTTTTGCTGTACTCGGTTATTCTATATTTTCTGTGGGACTGTCTATCATTGCATGTATTGGACTCAATCGGCTCGATTTTTATTTTATTCGCTTTACAAAATGGATCTTCCGCAGTCTCAAAAATTTCTTAACTAAGGAGGAAACATAAAATGGTAAACTTAAAGAAAGATTTCAAGAAAAATAAAACCACCTTTTTTATCAAGCTTTCCGTTTTACTGATGTCGGCAGGCATCTTGATATTTTTGATTGCTTTTATCAGCAGCGGTTTTAACATCTATGCACTAAACAGCGAAACATCACACTCAGAAATTTTTGAACCCGACGGAACCTATGACAATATCTCCGTAACGGGTATCTGTGATAACATCGAAATTCGTCTATCCAATGACGACAAAACCTATGTCGAATGTACCGAAAGCAACTATTATACCCACGAAATTTCAGTGCAAAAAAATCATAACAACAACTGCCTGTTCATTACCACAAAAGATTTGCGAAAATGGTATGACTATTGGCAGTTCAACGTTGCAACAAACCATCATATTATCATCTATGTACCCAAACCAACCTTTTATCGTATTGTTGCTCAAACCACCGACGGCAGTATCCAAATCACAGAGCAACTCACCGGCAGCAATATCAGATTATTGTCTGTCAACGGAAATATCACTGTCAAAAATACCATTATTGACGCTGACGCCAACGATGAATGGGAGGAAACCGGACTCCGTGCGGAAACGACCAACGGTACAATTCAGGCAACTAACTGTCAATCGAACAAAACGCTGGACTTCACTACCACCAACGGACGTGTCATTGCTAAAAACTCTAATGCCAAAGAAGCTTTATCACTGCGAAGCGTCAACGGCGATATTATGATCGACAATAGTGATGCGAAGTCTATTTATGCCGAAACGGTAAACGGTAGTATTAACGGACATATTCCGACAAAGAAAATTTACTCTGCTTCTACCGTCAACGGAAGCGTCAGTGTACCGGGACCGCCTTTCGGTGAGGATACGGACAATAATTGCCTGCTGACCACCATCAACGGAAATATTTCGATAAATTGATTTCATCCATCGACCAAAATTCAGAATTAGAACTAAAAATAGACAAACGATCCAATCGCATCAATGTTTCATCATATGAAACAAGCAAAAGACCCGCAGCTCAAAAAAGCTGTGGGTCTTTTCTGCCAAAAACAAACTGCATTATTATGAACCTAAATGATAATGTATCAAAAACACATCTTTTTCTGAACGTCATCATCTTCGGATTGATTTACACGGGGTGAACTTTATTTTTAAGATCAGCAGAAGGATTGATACCGATTTTTTTATCTCTGCGTTTCTTAAAGAATCCGGGGGCCACCTTGGGGAACTGTGCATAGGTAAGAACATCTTCTTCCTGCTCGATCCACTCAGGAATTTCTGCACGGAGTTTATCTAACTCAGGTTCAAGAAGGTCAGCCGGACGACAGGTAACAGGCTTCGCATTGCCGATGATCTTCTTGCGGAATTCGGGATCAATCGGAACGGGTGTTGTACCGTATTTTCCTGCTACCAGATCTTTAAACTGATCATTACACATCTTATAGCGTTCGCCCAAAATCACATTAAATACTGCCTGTGTACCAACGATCTGTGAAGTCGGTGTAACAAGCGGCGGATAGCCTGCGTCTTTACGCACCTTTGGTACTTCTTCCAGTACCTCAGTGAGTTTATCCTCTTTGCCTGCATCTTTGAGCTGTTTAAGAAGATTGGACAACATACCGCCCGGCACTTGATAAATCAGGGCTTTAGCATCGGGTGCCAGCATCTTCTGATCAAGAAGTCCGCTCTTAATATATTTTTCACGAAGTGTCATAAAGTATTCTCTGATTTCTGAAAGCTTCACCAAATCAAGACCTGTATCATAATCGGTTCCCTGCAAAGCTGCTACCATTGATTCCGTAGGAGCGTGTGAAGTACCGTTGGAAAGAGGCGACATTGCTGTATCAATTCTGTCACAGCCCGACTCGATCGCCTTAAGCAGGCACATCGAAGCCAGACCCGACGTAGCGTGTGTGTGAAGCTGCACGGGAATTTTGACTGCCTTTTTAATAGCACTGACCAATTCTTCCGTATAATACGGTGTGAGCAATGCTGCCATATCCTTAATACAGATAGAATCCGCTCCCGCCTCCTCTATTCTCTTGGCATAGTCAACATAATATTGTGTCGTAAAAACAGGACCTGTAGTATAGCTGATGGCAACCTGTGCTTCTACTCTGTTATTTTCCTTTTTAGCGGCTTTTGCTGCTTTAATCGCTGTCTGAAGGTTCTTAATGTCATTGAGAGCATCAAAAATTCTGATCACATCAATACCGTTAGCTACCGAACGCTGCACAAAATATTCCAGTACATCATCGGCATAATGACGATAACCCAGCATATTCTGACCACGGAACAACATCTGCAATCTGGTGTTAGGACAATTTTCACGCAAGGTACGCAGTCTTTCCCACGGATCTTCATCCAGAAAACGGATGCAGGAATCAAACGTGGCACCGCCCCAACATTCCAGTGAATAAAAACCTACCTCGTCAAGTTTTTTGAGAATAGGCACCATATCACTCAAAGGCATTCTGGTAGCAAGAAGTGACTGGTGAGCATCACGAAGGATCGTTTCGGTAATCTGTATTTTCTTCTTAGCCATTTGCGACTTTCCCCTTTCTGATCACATGCGGAATACCGATTATTTCAAAGTAACAAGCAGTGAACCTGTGTCGACCGACTCACCTTTTGTTACTGCCACAGAGGCAACTGTCGCATCGTGAGGTGCTTTGATCTCATTTTCCATCTTCATTGCTTCCAATACGACCAGAACATCGCCTGCTTTGACAGCCTGTCCTGCACTGACCGGAACGTTAACGATGGTACCCGGCATAGGAGAAGTCACAGGCTCTCCGCCTGCAGGAGCCGCCGCCTTCTTGGAAGCAGAAGCCGCTGCTGCCTTAGGAGCAGTGGCTGCCGGAGCGGCAGATACTGCTGAACCGTCAGCTTCTTCTACCTGAACATCATATACAACACCGTTTACGGTTATCTTTAAGTTTTTCATAAATATAAATTCCTTTCCGTTTCTATCTCAAATCTCCATCAAATACAGAGATTGTTATGCTTCTTTGGGAGCGTGGAGACACGCTTGTTGGCAAGAATATCAAGAGCGGCGATCAGCTTGGCTCTGGTGTCCTCCGGAAGAATAATATCCTGTACATAGCCGTTCCTGGCAGCATCCAGTGCTGTAAGGTGATTTTCTTTATATTCTGCCACTACAGCAGCTCTGTCTGCCTGAGGTTTCTGGCTGCCCTTGAGCTTGCCGCCAAAGTCATCGCCCAGCATAATCACTGCTTCTGCTTCAGGAGTCAACGCCGAAACTGATGCTGTCGGCCACGCAAACGTCATATCCGCCGCTGCACCTGTGCCTGCCGCTGCAATATATACAGCACCAAAAGCATCGCCGGTGATAAAGGTAATCTTCGCCGTCGTTGCCTCAGCATATGCCGAAGAAAGTTTTGCTGCCGATTTAATGCATCCAAACTTCTGTGTATTCACAAAAGTAACCACAGGGATGCTGAATGCATCACAAAATCTGACAAAACGGGCGGCTTTTGCACTTGCTTTTCCGTCAATCGTTGCATCATCAGTAGCTGTCAAACCAACGGTTGTACCGTTAATGGTTGCCAAAACAGTTTTGATTGCTTTTCCGTATTCCGGCTGCAGTTCCACGACACTTCCGACATCGGCTACTGCCAAAGCAGCCTGAGCAGCGGTAGATGCTGCCGACGGAACAGCCTGAGCATCAATGGCATCGTAAGCCACACACGCACCGGAAAGGTTATTGCTCGGCAGAATAGCCACAAGAGCCTTTGCCTTATGGATAGCTTCGTCCTCGTCCTTGGCAACAATATGTGCAACACCATGCTTTGCATTTTCAGCCGCAGAAGAATGTTCACCGCTTGTATCAAGTGCCAATTCTGCCTTTTCCGACATAATCACAATATCGGCTGCACTGGCAATCAAAGCTTGTGTACCAAAGCATTTTCCCAGCACAACAGAAATCTGGGGAACAACGCCCGAAAGATTGTTGGAATATTTCAGAATATCCCCGTATGCGGCAAGAAGCTCTGCCCCTTCGGATAATCTTCCGCCTATCGAATCATAAAGAGCCACCACCGGCTCACCTGTTTTTAGAGCAAGGTCATACACCTTTTTAATCTTGGCAGCCTGAGCCTTTGACATTGCTCCGCCTGCAATATCACTGTTCTGAGCAAACGCATAAACACCTATACCATCAATGCTGCCGTGAGCGGCAACCGCCTCGGCATAACTGTCAGCGGAACCCGCAAACGTATCGATCTCCGTAAAAATACCGTCATCAAACAGTTTGGCAAGACGAGAGTATGCCTTTGTGCCGCTGATTGCGTCACGAGCCGATTGAAGTGCTTCTATTTTTGTTTCAACACTCATCCCTTAATCCTCCTTCATTTGCTGGAAAATAAAATTTTCTGTTCTCTATTATAGTATAAATTTGTCAAAATATCAAGGGTAATCAACTCACCCTTATGAATTACCGGCAAGAGCAGACTGACCATAAGCATCTATCACAACGATTGCCGGAAAATCCTCCACTGTAAAACGATAAATTGCCTCTGTACCGAGATCTTCGTAAGCAAGGGTTTCTATTTTTTTGATACTTTTTGAAATCAGTGCTGCCGCTCCTCCTACGGCACCAAAGTATACTACTCCGTTTTTCATCATAGAATCAATGACAGCTTGACTTCTTGCTCCTTTTCCGATCATTCCTTTTAATCCTCTGTCGAGCAGAGCCGGGGTGTATTTATCCATACGATAGCTGGAAGTGGGTCCTGCCGGTCCTACAGGATGTCCGGGCTTGGCAGGTGCCGGTCCTACATAATAAATCACTTCTCCTTCAATGGCAACGGGGAGCGGTTCATTTTTTTCTATCAGTTCATACAAACGCTTATGGGCAGCATCTCTTCCCGTCAGCATAGTACCGGTAATCAGTACTGTTTCCCCTGCGTGAAGCCCTTTAATAACATCATCTGTCAACGGAAGTGTAATTTTTTTCATATTGTAGTCCTTTCTTATATGGTAACTTCTTTGTGCCGTGCTGCATGACAGCAGATATTGACGGCAACAGGCATCCCTGCAATATGTGTAGGATGGGTTTCTATGTTCACACCGATAGCAGTGGTCACACCGCCCAGTCCTGCCGGACCAAATCCCATTTTATTGATTTCCTGAAGCAGCTCATCTTCCAAAGCAGCATAACGTTCATCGCTGTGGTGGGTATTGATGGGTCTAAGTGTCGCTTTTTTGGCAAGCATTGCTGCTTTTTCAAAGGTTCCGCCAATTCCCGCCCCCACCACGATTGGCGGACACGGATTGGGACCTGCATATTTGACCGTATCCAGAATAAACTGCTTGACACCTTCTATTCCGGCTGAGGGGGGCAGCATTTTGATTGCTGACATATTTTCGCTGCCAAACCCTTTACAACCGCCCAGAATTTTGATCTTATCGCCTCTGACGATTTCCGTATAAATAATGGCAGGGGTATTATCTTTGGTGTTAACTCTGTCGAAGACAGGGTCATCGACGACCGATTTTCTCAGATAACCGTCAATATAAGCACTGCGTACGCCTTCCTGAATCGCCTCATTAAAACTGCCGTTTTCTATCACGATACGATCACCGTACTCCACAAACAGCACCGCCATTCCGGTATCCTGACAAATCGGTACTTCCTCTCCGGAGGCAATCTTATGGTTTTCAATCAGTTGTGACAATACACTTTTGGCAGTCTCAGAAGTTTCTTCTCCCTGTGCCTTCTTTAATGCATCCAGCACATCACTGCCGATATAATAATTCATTTCCATAAACAACTTTTTGACAGCGGATGTTATCTCGGCTGCATCAATTTTCCTTATCTCCATCATTTTTCTCCCTTCGTCCGCATTTTCAACGGCTTTTTTCAGCTTATTCCATTATAGGCTATCGCTCGTTGTTTTTCAATCGGATTTTTAAATTTTATTGCTTTTTCACACATCTGATATTTCCATAAAATATCCCTGCCAACAAATGAATTTTTTCTTTAAATGTGCTTGACACAAATGTGTATTAGTATTAAAATATTTATTAACAAATTATTAATTTTTAGAGGTACGGGTGGCACTATGTCAGATAATAATATTAAAATTCTCGAAGAAAATAATACACATCTTTGGTTTGAAAATGCACCTATGATACTGTGTTCCTCAAGGGTTTTCCTCGATCCCGACCAGGGCGGCTTATTTGCCTGTGCTAAATTTCTGAATATCCAGCCTGATCCCATCACTTCGCTGACTGTTGATATTATCTGTTATGACTCTGTTCGTCAGCAAATTGACTGTATCAACAACTATACCTACAAGGGACTTGATATTGAAAGAAATGCCGAATTTGGCTATAACAGACGCATCCCCCTCAGAAATCCCGATACCAGAAATGTTGAATTTGTCCTCAAGGCAATGACTAACCTTGCCGGTCAGCAGTGGGTCAATCGTTCTGCTGACAGATTTAATATTAATTTGGAACAAAAAAACATCTATGCTTTACAAGGGGATCTTAATAAGCAGTTTATTGATTTATGCGTCCGCTCGGGTATCAACAGTACCAAATTCGCCTTTGCTCCCGTTTTTGAAAAAAGTCACTGGATGTGCTCCTGTGGCTGCTTTAACTGGGGCGCCGAACTGGAATGCTTTGACTGCGGTGTCAATCGTGACTGGCTCAGACGCAGCAGCAATCCCGAACTGCTCGCCAAACATAGGGACAGTACGCAGCAATACAATACTATGAATTTAAAAAAATATGATGATCGCCTTGAAGCCGAAGAAAAACAACAGCAGCGTGCCGAATTTGAAGAGCGTCATCAGGCATACCTGAAACAGCAAAAAAAAGAAAAAAAGAAAATCGGTGCCTCCAAAATCAAGCCTGTCGTTATTGTACTGATCATTCTCATTGCAGCAGCGGCGGCAGTATTCGGTATCATCAAATTCGTCATTCCTCTTTTCGGCTATTCCGAGGCACAGAACGCAATGTCGGGCGGTCGATACGATGCTGCTATTACAGGTTTTCATCAACTGAATGGATTCCTTGACAGCGACCAAAAGCTATTGGAGGCAAAATACGCCAAAGCGGAAAGTCTTTATCTTTCTGACCACAAAATAAATGCCGCTGAAATCTATCGCAGCATTGAGGATTATTCCGATGCTGCCCAAAAATATCAGCAAACTCAATACGAAATCGCTATACAGTATATCGCTGAAAAAAACTATATCGAGGCTGCTGCTATTTTAGAAGAACTGGGAAACTACTCTAATTCTACAGAAAAACTGCAGGATTGCTTTGAACAAATCTATCAGGAAGCCAACAGTGATATAAAAAATAATCAAGTGGATGTTGCTTTACGGAAACTGCGGTATCTTGGTGAATACAAAAATGCTAATGAACTTATCAATGAATGTAAGTACAAAAACGCCAAAATACTATATGCCAAAATGGATTACAATGGTGCACTCAATGTTTACAATGAGATCAAGGGGTATAAAGATACCGATGATATTTTGAGAAGTCTTTCCTTCCTTGCCGACATCATCAGTGCCTCTCAAAATGATACTCCCGCTATATGGTCTGTTCCTGAGGCAGAGTGTGCCATCTGCGGCAAAAAAAATTCTGCGTCCTATTCGCTTTCTTTTGGCTCTGACGGAAAATATGTCTTTCGAATGAACTGTACCAATCACAGCTCCGGCGAAAAAATCGTTCGAGGCAAATACAAAATCGAAAATAATATCGTTTATACCGATACGTACCAAAACGGCAGTCTGCAATGGAAAGAATTGCTGACAATCAAATCCGTCAAGAAACTTGACAATGAAATAGAAGGAAAAAATGCAATGATGATCATTTCTAATCCTTTTATTCCTTCCAAGGACATCTCGCTCTACGGAAACGTTCTGTCACAGGATCGACTGTATTTCTGAACAAATGAACAAGCAGTGCAAGACAGCAGAAAGAAGATTTCTGCTGTCTTTTGATTTATCATCAGGTGAAAATCACCAATCAAATTTGGTGGTTGCGGTAATCAAAAATGCGTTGTATAATGAATGGTAAAGTATCAATCATTTTAAGGAGTATGGTCGGAATGGTTTTATATACAAAAAGTATGGGACTGCTTGGTATGAACGCTTTTGAGGTCAGTGTAGAAACATTTATTACCAAAGGATTACCGTCCTTTGACATTGTCGGACTGCCCGACACCTCTGTCAAAGAGTCTCGTGACCGTGTGCGTTCCGCTATATGCAACTGTGGTTTCACTTTCCCTATCAGAAAAATCATCACCAATCTTGCCCCTGCCGATGTCAAGAAAGCAGGTTCTGTTTACGACCTCCCCATACTTATTTCAATATTAATGTCCACCGGAGAAATTGATACCGATATTTCCGACTGTGCCTTTATTGGAGAACTTTCCCTCGGCGGTGACGTTCGTCCCGTTAACGGTGTTCTTCCAATGGCCATACAAGCAAAGGAAAACGGCTGCAAACGCTTCTTTGTCCCTGCCGAAAATGCCGATGAAGGTTCTTTAATTCAAGGCATTGATATTATCCCTGTTCAAAATATTCCCACTCTGGTCAAACAACTGCGTGGAGAACTGCCAATGGTCCCTGCCAAGTACTCTTTGCCCGACAAGGTTCATCTCGGCTTTAATATTGATTTTTCCGATGTAAAAGGTCAGTTTGAAGCAAAACGTGCCCTTGAGATCGCTGCCTGTGGCAGTCATAACATCCTTTTGATCGGCAGTCCCGGTTCCGGTAAAAGTATGCTCGCTAAACGTATCCCCACTATTTTGCCTGATATGACTTTTGACGAAATGATAGAAACCACCAAGATTCACTCGATCGCCGGCAATCTCCCCGCACATTCTCCACTGGTGTGTCAACGTCCGTTTCGTTCACCTCATCACACAGTATCTCCTGCCGGTATGTCGGGTGGTGGTACCATCCCTCACCCCGGCGAAATTTCGCTGGCTCACAACGGCGTCCTTTTCTTAGACGAGCTTCCTGAGTTTAATCGTGTGACAATGGAAATCCTGCGTCAGCCTCTTGAAGACAGTAAAGTAACGATTTCCAGAGTCAACGCTACACTAACCTATCCTTGCTCCATTATGCTCGTTGCAGCAATGAATCCCTGTCCGTGCGGCTATTTCGGTCATCCTACACGGGAATGCACCTGCAGCAGCCGTGCTGTGTCCAAATATCTCTCTAAGGTATCGGGGCCTCTGCTGGATAGATTTGATATACACGTTGAAGTTCCTCCTGTTGCTTTCCATTCCCTTTCCTCCAAAGAACCTTCCGAAGGCTCTGCAAACATTAAAAAACGTGTGGACAGGGTTCGCAGTATACAAAATAACCGTTTTCGGGGAACCGGCATTACCTGTAATGCGAAAATTTCTCCATCTATGCTGCAGCAATTCTGCCCCACTGATGACAACGCCCGACAAATACTTCAAAAAGCTTTTGATACAATGGGACTGTCTGCCAGAGCTTACGATAAAATCCTCAAGGTGGCAAGAACGATCGCCGACCTCGACAACTCTGAGATCATCAAAACACCACATATCCTCGAAGCAATACAATATCGAAACCTAGACCGTAAATATTGGCATAACGGATAAAAAATAATGCCCATCTTGTGTTGTATTTTCTCCGTTGTTGGTACAAAAAATGGACAAAATTTTGTAAAAAATATCTAAAAATGGCAATTTTCATTGATTTTAAAAAAGAGTTTGGTAATTTTTTTCCAATATTTATAAAAATTGAATTGACTTATCAAAAAAAATAGTGTATGATAAAAACTGACAGACGGCTGTGAGGTGGAACAATGCTTGAGAATGAACACATCGGTTGTTTTGACACAAGGAGTGATGAGGAACTCGTTTGTCTTTACAATAACGGCAGTCAGTCTGCTTTTCAGCAACTTGCTGTACGGTATATTTTTGTCATCAGAAATAAATCATCCGATCTCTATAATCAAGGAGTCGAAACAGATGATTTGCTGCAAGAGGGACTTTTGGGACTGCATAATGCGGTTCGCTCTTTTCGTTCTGACGGCGATGCCTCTTTTCGTACCTATGCCGGTGTTTGTATCCGAAACAGGCTCGTTTCGGCCGTACGTTCTGCCAATGCTGAAAAAAACAAAATCAACAACACTACTTTTTCCATCGATGAAGCAGAAGGTATTCCTTTGCCTTCGGATTTTGAGCCGGAAAATGCTGTTATCTTAAAGGAAGAGCTTACCGCTTTGATCAATGACATTAAAAATAAACTGTCAGCAACAGAACTTTCTGTGTTGCTCTGCTATCTCGAAGGTATGAGTTACGAGCATATGGCGGCAAAGCTGAATATGACACGGAAATCCTGTGATAACGCAATGCAGCGTGTACGTAAAAAATTAAAAATTAGAGGTTGATTTTTGTCGTCTTGATATGCCCAGGTAGCTTATATCAGGAGAGCGTTGACTATTCAAAGGTGACGGTGCAATTCCGTCCAAGGGCAAAAATTTATTAAATACCAAAGTGAGGTAAAATCAAATGTACGAAGATAAGACTCTCATCTGCAAAGAATGCGGTGCTGAATTTGTATTCACTGCCGGCGAACAGGAATTTTATGCATCTAAGGGCTTTGAGAATGAGCCGCAGAGATGTAAGGCTTGCCGTGACGCAAGAAAGAATGCTCAGAAGCCTGAGCGTGAAATGTTTACAGCTGTATGTGCTTCATGCGGTCAGGAAGCAAAAGTTCCTTTCAAACCCCGTGAGGATCGTCCCGTATACTGCAGTGAGTGCTTTGCAAAAATGAGAGAAGAAGGATAAATCTTTATAACCGACAAAATATTTGTCAGGGACATCAATGACTGCATTGATGTCCCTTTTTCCTGCATTGCGATTGCATAAAAACCGCATGACAGCTGAATAACTGCCAAGCGGTTTTGTTCTGTTATGTTTGTGTGACAAATCGCTGTATTGTAGAAAACAAGAAGCGGGTATTCCTTCTGTTGTTTTTAGCAAAATGGTATTTCTTTTGCTCAGTCACCCTGTACAAGCTTCATTGTATCTCTTGCAATCACCAGTTCTTCATTAGTAGGAATAACGAAAACATCAACCTTTGAGTCAGGTGCAGATATTCTTCCCTCTACACCCCTGATAGATTTTTTATTCACTTCTTCGTCTACCTTAACACCAGCAAAAGCAAGTTTCTTGCATACATTTTCACGGTGAGTATACTGGTTCTCACCAATACCTGCGGTAAATACGATCGCATCCACACCACCAAGTACTGCTGTATAAGAGCCTATGTACTTGAGAATTTCATATTCCAATATATCAATAGCAAGCTGTGCTCTTTCATTGCCGCTTTCAGCCGCTGCCGTAACATCACGGTCATCCGAAGATACACCCGAAATACCAAGCAATCCTGATTTCTTGTTAAGTACGGTATCCATATCGGTGGGTGAAAAATGCTCTTTCTCGGCAATAAAGGTGACAACAGACGGGTCGAGTGCACCGGTACGTGTTCCCATCATAATACCATCAAGGGGAGTCAAACCCATACTGGTATCTACTACCTTACCGCCGTCAATGGCAGTAATAGAAGAACCGTTGCCCAGATGACAGGTGATGATTTTAAGATCTTTGATGTCTTTTCCCATTAAATCCGCACAACGCTGTGACACATATCTGTGTGATGTACCATGAAATCCATAACGACGAACAGCATATTTTTCATAATATTCATACGGTACGGGATACATAAATGCTTTCTGAGGCATTGTAGAGTGGAATGCGGTATCAAATACAACAACTTCAGGGACATCCTTGCCAAATACTTCCAAACAGGCACGGATGCCTTGAACGTGAGCAGCATTATGCAGGGGAGCAAGCGGAATAAGGCTCTCAATCCCCTTGATAACATCCTCAGTAACAATGGTTGATTCACTGAACAACGAACCACCCTGTACTATTCTGTGACCGATAGCAGAAACTTCGGAAAGATTTTTGATCACACCATAGTTTTCATCAAGCAGTGCATTCTTAATCTGCACAAATGCTTCGGTATGATTGTTCATTACGACATCGGTTTCATACTCTCTGCCGTCACCTGTCTTGTGTTTAAAATGGCCATCCACACCAATTCTTTCACAGTTGCCCTTTGCGATAACGCTTTCGTCTGTCATATCAATGAGCTGATACTTCATTGACGAGCTGCCTGCATTAATTACAAGTATTTTCATTGAAATATGTCCTCCTGTTTTTTGTTGCAAAAAAATAAATTTATATCTATAATAATAATACAATTATCCCATAATTTCAATACTTTCTATCAAACTTTCATTGGAGGAGTACATTCCTTATGCAAATTTACGGAGTGATCAGCGAATATAATCCTTTCCACAAAGGACATCGGTATATGCTGGCACAAATGCGCCAAAGCGGTGCCACTCATATTGTAGTATGTATGAGCGGAAATATAACACAACGCGGGGACTTTGCCGTTTTCGACAAATACACAAGAACCCGATGTGCTCTACTCAACGGTGCCGATCTGGTAATAGAGCTTCCGGTAACTTATGCCTGTGCAGGAGCAGAACGATTTGCTTCAGGCGGTGTGTTCCTGCTGAATGCGGTCGGTTGCGTACAAAAGCTTTGCTTTGGCAGTGAAAGCGGCAGTATTGATGATTTGACAGCGGTATCTCAAGCTATAAAAAGTGACAATTATCATACCTGTATTCAACAGCATCTTGCCAACGGAATGACCTTTGCCGCCGCAAGACAAAAAGCGGTCTTTGAACAAATTGGAGCACTTGCCGATCTTCTGCGTGAACCAAACAATATTCTCGCTGTTGAATATATCAAAGCTCTCACAAAGATACACAGTCCTATCACTCCCTGTACGATAACTCGAACAGGAGCGTCCCACGACAGCAATGTCCCTGTTGATCATATTGCTTCTGCTTCCCACATCAGAGAGCAAATCTATCAGGGGAACTCCTATGATAGATGGATCCCTGAGAACACAAGAGTCCTCTGTCAATCGGTCAAAAATCCGCCTGACGGTTCCCGCTTCAAAAAAATGGAACTCGCTTTCCTGTATCGACTCCGTACGATGAACCAAAATGACTTTGCATTACTGCCCGATATGAGTGAGGGACTTGAAAACAGAATATATCGTGCTGTCCGGAAGGCTGTCTCTGTGGAAGAAGTACTCACCCTTGCCAAATGCAAACGTTATACAATGTCACGCATACGCCGAGCTGTTCTTCACGCATTGCTGGGAATCACCCAGAATACTTATGGTCCTTTGCCGCAATATATCCGAGTTTTGGGGTTCAACCGCAACGGCAGGGACATTCTGCGATTGATGAGGCAGACTGCTGCATTGCCGGTAATAATGAAATCGGCAGACATCAGTCACTGCAGCAATGATGCCAAAGAAATGTTTTCACTGGAATGCCGCTGCGATGATATTTATGCTCTGTCGGGAAAAATCACAGGAAATTGCGGTCAAAATTTTACTGAAAATATCATTATTTTATGATATAATAAATTGATACCGTTTGGTAAACGGAAATCCATTTTTTGACGCAATGATGGAATAACAAAATAGATTTCCGTATTTTTGATGAAGGAATGATGGATATTGTCTATTAGCGTAAAAGAAATCAACACCGATGAATTTGGTCATTGTGTACTGATCACCGATAAAAAAATGAATATCGTTGTCACCATTGATTACGGACCGAGAATTGTCAGTGTTACCAGCGGTGACAAACCTAATCTCATCTATCACGAAACCTCTCCCGAAATTGATCGCTGCCATGGGCATAAAATGCGTTTGACGCTGGAACGTGCCTCTAACGGCGTGTACTTTGACAATTCCCCTGTAATGTACACGCTGATGGAGGATGGTGTAAAGCTGATACAAACAGTAAAGGAGCCAATTCGTCTGGAACTTTCAATGGATATTATGCCTAATAGCGAAACTGAAAGCCTGATGATCGCCCACAGTGTTGTCAACAAATCCAAAGAACCTGTTAAACTTTCAATTTACACAGAAACACCTCTGCTTCACAGCGGTTTTGTTTTTGTACCTCAAAATACACTTGATGAACCAGATAAGCCTCAGCGTATATTAATGCTTTGGAATAATACACAATGGACAGACCGTCGTTTGCATATCGGGGATCAATATATTACGGTAATGGGAAACGAAACTTCATCAAAGCTAAAAATCGGACTAAACAATACGGCAGGACTTTGTGGTTATATTTACGGCAATGACGCTTTTATCAAACACTATATTCACAACAAAACAGCACTATATCCGTTCAGTCATTGTTCCACTGCTGTCACAGCCCATGAAAACTTCCTCAGTATACAAACTGCAAGCCCGTTTTATGTTATTGACCCCGGCGAAGCCGCTCGTCACGTAGAAAACTGGCGTTTTCTCTCAACAGAACATCTGTGTTCTCCCGACAATGAAACCTCTGTTGACAGATTGGTACAATCTATTTAATGAATAGCATAAAACATCCCCCGGAATTTTCTTGTTGAAATCCGGGGGAATGTTTTTCTCAGAACAACCGATTACCAAGTAAATTCAATTTTAACAAGATAATAATAGTCAAACTTCCAATATGACATTTCCATATTCATTCCCATTCCCTGGGGACGTGCAGGACTGACAATATTCGTCAGAATATAACTGGGATCGCTATGTTTATCTGCATCATAATAGATAATTCCTATGTCAATATAACCTTTATCGGCAAGTTTTTGTATTTCCTTTTTAAGATCGGTACTGGTATCAGCATAGATATAGTTGGGTTTTCCATCGAGATCTTCTTTTATCATAATATCTGCCAGCTGAGTCAATGGCTGGTCATCCGTACATTCATGGCGAATTGCCTTAGATTCTGCATCACAACCGTGGCTGTACTTGAGATCCGTATCGGAACGAAGGAAATAACGATAACTCAGGTTAGAACCATCTGTAATGACTTTACCGTCAATCAGCGGGTCATCCCATGTGACATCTATGTTATACCACTTGCCGTCCACTTTGACCTGATTCCATGCATGAGATTGTAAAGAAAACCCATTAAAGGCATTGCCTGTCAACCGGATTGCTTCCAGACCTGCCTGCGTTGCCATCTGTGCAAATGCTTTGGCATAACCGTCACACACCGCTACTCTGGTAGCCAGCAAACCTTCAGCGGTAAAGTCTGTATCAGGCATATTGTCGTTTTGGTAGCCTTCGTAATCGTAATCTACATTGATAACGAGCCAATCGTGGATCGCTCTTACTTTTTCCAGATCGGTCATCTTCGGTGTAATGATCTCGTCCAATATTTTGTCGATTTCAGCATTTCTTCCACTGTTCTCCGCCGATACAGTAAAGCTTTTTGTAACTACCATACCGTTGGTGTCCTTGACTTTAACATAAAGCTGGTAACTGCCTTCCTCGGAAATTTTCAGGGTAAAGCTGTTGGCATTGCTGTATCCACCGCCGACGGTAGTCCATTCAGATTGTACCGACTTCTTATAAGCATATGCATAAGAGTAGGTACCTTTACCGCCTTTTGCTGCTGCTGTAATAGTAACACTGCCGCCTGGTTTGATAGAAACAGCATCAATAGTGGAATTATTGACGAGCGTTGGTGCAACATTGACGGTAAATGTTTTTTTGGCTATGGCACCGTTTGAGTCCTTAATTTTAACACAAACATCACACTTACCGGAAACAAGAGGCTTAATGTCATACGAGCTTTGGGAGGAATAATTTTTAGCAACTCTCCACTTTGTTTCATCCGATTTTTTATAAAGATAGCTGTACTCATACTTACCCGAACCGCCCTTGGCAGATGCCGTTGCTTTTATCGTCTGACCCTGAGTGATTTCAGTCAGCTTAATAGTGGACTGATTGAGCAACTCATTCGCAACCGTTACCTTGAATTGATCCTTAACAATACGATTGTCAGTATCCTTTACCTTCACCATCACATCATAGGAACCGGCTTTTTTGGGCTGTAATGTTTTGACAGCGGCATCACTATATGCCTTCAGCGTGATCCACTTATCAGAATCCGCACTTTTGTAATAATACGCATACTGATAGCTGCCGGAACCGCCGCTTGCTGCCCCATACACTTTAAAGGACTGTCCCAAAGTAATCGCTGTCTTGTTAACAGACGACGTACTTTTGAATGTTTCATATGCTTTTATGGTAAACAATTTTTTTTCAATCGTATTGGCACTGTCCTTTACTTTAATGCACAGTTCGTATTCTCCTGCCGCATCGGGTTTAAAGGTAACAACAGTTTTATCGCTGTATTTTTTGATAGTGTGCCACGTAGTGTCATTCGTTTTTCTGTAATAATAGCCGTACTGATAGGTACCGCTGCCGCCGTTTGCAACCCCATACAGCTTGATATATTCTCCAACAGAAACCGTATTGCCACTAATGCGGGATTGATTAACCAATACGGTACCCGAAGAAATGGAGGCTTCCGGTTCGTGCGAAGCCGCTGCTGTCACCATTACACCTGTACCGCCCATCACCGATACGGCAAGAGCAATGACAAACATCTTTTTCAGTGATTTTTTCCAATCCATAATAATCCTCCTATAAAATGATATAAGTTGACTGTACGATGAAATCTAGCTAAATTATACAACCAATTCCAAGAAAAATCAATATATATTAAATTTTTTTAACTTCATTTTCTATATTTAGCGATATTGCACACAAAAAAAATCCATTGCATACAGCAATAAGCTGTATGCAATGGATTAAAACAGAATGCATCGGCGGAGTCAGTTGCTGTTTTTCCGCTGTCACAAACAAGGGAAATCAATGCGGAATAACGCTGAGGAGAACGCCTGCTGCTACGGCTGAGCCGATAACACCGGCTACGTTCGGTCCCATTGCGTGCATCAAAAGAAAGTTACCGGGGTTTTCTTCCTGACCGACCTTCTGCGAAATACGTGCTGCCATTGGTACTGCAGATACACCAGCTGAACCGATAAGCGGATTAACCTTGCCTTTGGTTGCCCAGTACATAATTTTGCCGAACAGCACACCGCTGGCAGTTGCCAATGAAAAGGCAAACAAACCGAGGAAAATAATACCGCCTGTCTGAATTGTCAGGAAGTTGGTACCGGTTGCGGTAGCTCCGACCGTCACACCAAGGAAAATCGTAACAATGTTCATCAGTTCGTTCTGAGCCGTCTTGTTAATTCTGTCAACCACACCACTTTCCTTAAAGAGGTTGCCGAGCATCAGCATACCAACCAGCGGAGCGGCATCCGGCAAAAGCAATGCTACAAGAGTAACAACAATAATCGGGAACAGAATTTTTTCAAGCTTGGACACTGGACGAAGCTGTCCCATTTTAACGGAACGTTCTTTTTTTGTGGTAAGCAGTCTCATAATAGGTGGCTGAATGATCGGTACCAGTGCCATATATGAATAAGCGGCAACAGCAATCGGTCCGAGCAGCTGAGGTGCCAGTTTCGTGGTAACAAAGATCGCTGTAGGACCATCGGCACCACCGATAATAGCAATAGATCCTGCCTCCTGTGGTGAGAAGATGCCAAGAGCGGTAGCACAGATATAGGTAAGGAAAATACCGATCTGAGCAGCTGCACCAAGAATAAAGCTTTTGGGATTAGCAATCAGCGGACCAAAGTCTGTCATTGCACCAATTCCCAGAAAAATCAACGGCGGATAAATACCGAGCTTAACGCCCTGATACAAATAATAGAATAATCCGCCATAGGTGATATGTTCATAATATGTCTGACCATCAACCACTACTGTGGCAAAGGTGGATGGATCAAGCTTCTGATCGATAATTTGCTGATAAGTTTCGAGATGTGTTTCAGGCATACCCATAATGCCCGGAAAGACGTTGACAAGCAACATACCGAATGCAATCGGCAGAAGCAAAAGCGGTTCGTATTGTTTCTTGATGGCAAGATACATCAGTATAAATGATACGCACATCATCACATAGTTCTGCCACGAGAGTGAACCGAAGCCCGAGTCATGCAGCAAACCGACAATCATTGCCGAAAGCTGGTTTAAGATTTCCATTGATTAACTTCCTTTCCGATAAAATATTACTGTTCCAATGTCAGAACGGTTTGGTATTTTCTGCAACGCCGGCTCTGCCCCAAGCGGAGCGTGAGTGTGAACGCTTGACCGATCTGACTCTGTGCGGTTGAGAACCGTATACAGCATCCACTGCTGCTGCAATGACAGCAATAATTTCACCAGGAATTTCTCCGTCATCAGCAGGCTCACTGCTTGCCGATACGGTAACAGGCTGTGCAGTCGATACCGGTGCATCTTCTTGTGCTTGTGGTGTCGCTTTTTTATTGTCCGCAGCATTCTGCACTGACGAAACGATCTTACTGTAAAGCTTAACAATAATGATCAGAAGTATCAGCACACAAAACACAACGATAAAGCCGCCAAGTAGCATTATGAGTGCCTGTGTCATATTTTCTCCCATTGTCCTTCCCCCTACTTTTTATTTAGCTTTTTCATAAAGCCTATCCTGTTTATTATAGCGTAAATTATAAAATATTGCAATCTGTTATCTACATTAAAATAAAGTTTTTGTCGCAGGTCAAATCAAAGCACAAACAGCGTCACCCATCTCTTGGGTAGACACTTTTTTCATACCCTGCGTATAAATATCGGGAGTACGGGTCGTTTTAAGCACTTCGGCAACGGCATTTTCGATAGCATCTGCTGCCTGAGGTTCCTCCAGTGAATAGCGAAGCATCATTGCCACTGAAAGAATAGTTGCCAGCGGATTGGCGATGCCCTGACCGGCAATATCGGGTGCGGAACCGTGAATAGGCTCATACATACCAAGCTTGGTGCTGTTCAGACTGGCAGATGCCAGCATTCCGATAGAACCACTGATCATTGATGCCTCATCGGAAAGAATATCACCAAAAATATTGGAGGTAACGATAACGTCAAATTGTTTCGGATTTCTGACGAGCTGCATAGCACAGTTATCCACATAAAGATGATTTAATTCTACCTCAGGATATTCTTTTGACAGACGTATCATCGTTTCTCTCCAAAGACGAGAGGAATCCAGAACATTTGCCTTATCAACACTGGTCAGTTTTTTGTTTCTTTTCATTGCCATATCAAAAGCCACTCTTCCGATACGCTCAATTTCGTTAACATTATACTTTTCGGTATCATAAGCCGCAGCTACGCCGTCTTCTTCAAATTTTCCTCTTTTTCCGAAGTAAATACCGCCTGTCAGCTCACGTACAATCATAATATCCATTGCATCGCCAATAATATCCTGGCGAAGCGGAGAGGCATCACGAAGCGGCTCAAAAATAACAGCTGGACGAAGGTTCGCAAACAGTCCCAATGCTCCTCGGATACCGAGCAGACCGGCTTCGGGGCGGTTATTGCCGGGCTGGGTATCCCATTTGGGACTGCCTACAGCACCGAGCAGTACGGAATCGGATGCCTTACACTTATCGATCGTTTCCTGCGGCAATGGTACCCCGGTTGCATCAATCGCACAGCCACCGAGAAGGGCATCTGTATATGTTACTGTGAAATGAAATTTTTCAGCTGTTTTATTAAGCACCTTAACCGCTTCATTGACAATTTCCGGTCCTATTCCATCGCCTTTCAGCAAAGTAATATTGTAGTTTTTCATAGTCAAAATCTCCTTTTATTTTGCCAGCAATACGCTGTTTTTCCATAATAAATTATAATTCTCTTTACCGAATTAGTCAAGCGTAAAAGGAAGAAAGTCTGACACACTTCTTCCCTTAACGGCTGCCGTACACAATCAGAACACTTGTCAGCGTCATTGTGTCAAAATCACATCACCACTTCTCCCAATACTTTTCCGATCGGATCACGGATCACCAAATCGGCATTGTTATCAAAGGCAGTTTCAGACTTATTAAGAAGCACTATTTTGCTGCCTCTGAAATACTGCAAAAATCCTGCCGCAGGATATACATTCAGGGAAGTCCCCCCAATGATGAGTACATCTGCTTGATGGATGGCATTGACCGCACCTGTTACCACATCATCGTCCAGTCCTTCCTCATACAATACAACATCCGGTTTGATAGTGCCTCCACACGTACACTCAGGAATACCGCTGCTTTCCGTGATGGCTGTAATATCGTAGAATTGGCGGCATTTCATACAATAATTTCTCCTCACCGAGCCGTGAAGTTCATATACTTTTTTACTGCCTGCTGCCTGATGCAGTCCATCTATATTCTGTGTAACAACCGCTTTCAGTTTGCCCTGCTGTTCAAGCTTTGCCAATGCGATATGAGCTTTGTTGGGGCGAGCGGAAGTGCATATCATCTTTTCACGGTAAAAATCATAAAAATCAGCAGTATGCGTCATAAAGAAACTATGGCTGAGTATCGTTTCGGGAGACAATTTATATTTTTGGTGGTACAGTCCATCCACACTTCTGAAGTCAGGGATACCGCTTTCGGTAGAAACACCTGCTCCGCCAAAGAACACAATATTAACGCTGTTGTCAATGATTTTTCGAAGTTGTTCATACATAACTGTCATCCTTTCTTGATAAATAGTAAACGATCATTTGGTAAAAAAAGCAGAAAGTCACAAGGACTTTCTGCTTTTGGGTTCATTTGGCATATTTTAATTGTTCGACGGTCCAGTTGCTGAGAACGCTGCACATATCAGCGGCCACTTTTTTGGCACCTGTCAGATCCTGTGCCAAATAGTTTCCGCACTGTATTCTCTCTGCCCCGGGGATCTTACCCTCAAAAGCTGCTATATATGCCATACTGTCACGTACAAGCTGAATGACCAACTCGGGAGTAATACTATCTCTGACAATAAAGTAAAAACCTGTACGGCATCCCATCGGTCCTACATAAATAATACTGTCACTATATTGGGTATTGCGGACATAAGTGGCAAAAATATGCTCTATGGTATGCATTTCATTGTCACCGAGATAATCTCCACCATTAGGGATTTTCATACGAATATCGTAAGTCACCGCATCACCATCTATGCGTGAAGTATACATTCCTTTTTGGAGCAGGTCGTGATTGACCGTAAAGCTTGCTATCGTTTTCATCAAATATCACCGTCAGTTATTGTTTCTGATTTAGGAAGCATCTGTATCGTCCTTGGTGCTTTCCGCCGCACTTTCATCGGTACTTGCTTCTTCGGACGTTGTCTGGAATACTTCAATGGTCTTGAGATAAGCGTCATCATATTCCACTTTATACTTTTCACTCAGGGAATTGTATTCTTCCTCGTACTTTGCCTTACGCATAGCACTGTCAACCGACACTTTCCAAGCGGTATTGCTGTCACCGACAAAATACATAATATGATAGCCATAGCTGGTTTTAACAATTCCTGTATCGCCGGGTTTTCTGGACTTATCAAATACCCAGTCGTTAAACTCAGCGACCATCTGACCTTCCGTTACATTTTCATACAGACCGCCATTCTTAGAGGAACCCGGGTCAGAGCTGAATTCCTCAGCAAGGGCAGCAAAAGAGTCTTCTGTTGCTTCTCCGTCTTTCCACTTTTTGTATACGTCATCCGCTTTTTTCTTAGCTTCTTCCTCTGAACCGTAAGTATCAGAGGTAAAGAGGATATGTCTTACATTTTTGTAGGTATCCTCATCACGATAAGACGGCTTCACCATCATAATAACAGTATAAGTGTCTGCCCCTTCGATCACGGTTGTTTCATTAGTTTTTCTGCCGTCAGCAAATACCCACTTACCTGCTTCCGAAGTAAGCTCATAGGTATACTTTTCATTCAAAGCAGAAGCAACCTGTGTTTTAATCGCTTCATCTATTTCTTCCTGTGTAGGGCTTGCCTTGGAGGACTCTTCCTCAGAAACTGCGGTATCCACCTGCACAAGATCGGGATTATCTTTCAAATATTTCGTAATATAGGCTTCAAATTCTTCACGAGTCTTACACTTGGCAAGGTCATCGGCATAGGCTTTGGCCTTTTGTTTTTTCTCTGTGTTGACCGATGTCTGTGTTCCGTCGGAAGCATCTGAAGAAGCTTCTTCGCCAAAGCTAAAGCTGAATGTCATAAAATCTGCATAGAGATAATCTGTTTTATGCTCATTATAATATTTTTCGTAATCCTCGTCACTGAAAGTGTAACCGTTGTACATCTTATTATAATATTTCTGAGCCAACGTTGTCAAATTCAGACAATCCTTGATGTCATTAACAGTAACACCCTTACCATAATATTCAGCGATATATTCTTCGGTAGTTTTGCTGTTTGCCGACGCGGTAGACTCCAGTGATTTCAATGTTTCATCGACTGTTTTTTTATCGTCATCATCCAGTTCCACTCCGTCAGCCTTTGCTGCTTCTGCCATCACAAGAGTCTGCTTGATATACTGTTTCGTCATATCAAGGAAATAGTCATACCAAGTTTCACTGCTTTCTTCATTATAATACTGCTCCTTAAGACTCTTGCTTGAATCGAAGCCGTAATAGGTCATATAGTTGCCATAATAGCTGATGTAACTCTGGTAGTTATAGTTAAAGAGATACATCATAACAGGCAATGAGATATTGTAGCTTTGCGACTTTACCGCAGTATTATCTCCAAATTTAGATTTTACATCCGAAGTAGTTTCCGCAGTGGATTCCTTATCCGAGGATTGAGAATTTTCATTACCTTGGAACACATTACAGCCGGACATTGTCACGGACATTGCCATCACAGCAGCGACCGCACATACAAATATACGTTTTCCGAGTGAATTGTTTAACATATTAGTTCTCCTTCCGTATTTGATTTTGCCGGACTTCATACGCATAAGCAGACACAAAACGGCAATATCAAATCCTCTGTACATTATCAAAAAGTACTAAAATTAATCATACCAAAAAATCAATAAATTAACAACCTTTTATGAAAATTTTTTTATTTTATTTGCGATTTTTCATTTACCATACCAATTTTGTTGTGGTATCCACACTAGGGCAAACTATATAATCTTTTTTTCTATGATACAACACGATATTTTCCGTTATTTCTGTACTTGTTTTACTTGACATTTTTAACAGGTGATATAA
Organism: uncultured Ruminococcus sp.; assembly: GCA_902802985.1. Lineage (GTDB taxonomy): Bacteria > Bacillota > Clostridia > Oscillospirales > Acutalibacteraceae > UBA1213. The sequence continues at coordinate 8,040 of CADCOE010000041.1, read as the reverse complement.
AATAGATTATGTAGTATTCTGTTAGTATTACATTAATTGAATGATGGAGTTTGGATATGAAAAATAAAATTATCACCATAAAACGCTATATATGCGGTCAAGAGGAATTTAACTTTCAGGAACTGTTTCTCAATACCAAATATCAAACAGAAACGCTTCCAATCAACGTATTCTTGATCGAGCACAAAAAATACGGCAATCTATTGATCAATACCGGCTGCACAAAACTTCTGAAAAAAAATGCTATTCAATATTCCGCACTCAAAAACAAACGCAAAATTTCATTTGACGACAACAGTTCCATTATGACTCAGTTGGAAGCTGATGATATGGATCCCCTTTGCATCAAAAAAGTTTTGCTGACCCACTGTGATCCTGAATGCTGCGGTGCTCTGCCGCTCCTGCCCAAATATGAAATTCTATCCAGTGCACAAGTTTTATGTGTATTACATTTCGCTTATGCGTCCGAGGGAGTGATGAAAAGTACCCTTCCTCCCAAAAAGATCAATCGTGCCGCCACCGGTTTGTTCAACGGTGAAACACTGCTCAAAAACTATTTTAAATGGATCTATGATGTTCTTGGCGACGGTTCCGTGCTTGGCGTCGATCTGAGCGGTCACGCTAAAGCAATGATGGGATTTTTTATTCCCGAACACAATATTTTCTTTGCGGCCGATACCGCCATTGATGAACGCATCCTTGATGAAGAGCTGGTTCCTAACGAAAAATTACTTTCCCTTCAATTTGACCCTAATGATTATCTTTCCAGCCTTGCGACATTGAGAAGATTGCACCGCGAAAATCCCGACATACGCCTATTTTTCTCTCATTCCATATGCGATGATAGCTTGCTATATCAATAAAACAGGATATGCAGAAGCTCCAACAGGTGTTTTTGTGCTGTTTTGTAAGTCCACTTTCTGAAAAACGGAGGATACATTTTCTTTTAGCGAAAATGTATCCTCCGGATTTTGATTTGAATGATCGTTTTATCGTTGACCGATCAAGTGAATTTTTCCTACCAAAGGTAAATCACGTACTTTGCCGCTGCGAATATCCAAAAAACCACACACAAACAGGAAGATCGGTACCGCATAACACAACGCAAAGAACAGAATATCAAGAATAATACCGCCAACACTGAGTGTTGCCACTGTTTCCGTCAAACCGAAGGTAGTATAAGTAGTGCAGGCAACTCCGATAATACCGGAAAAAATACCATATAAAATACTGGATGCAATACTGGTGATGAATATAAGCAAACCCTGATTAGCATAAAAACGACCTACTCTGGAGCCGCCTTTAAACACCAGTGGCACCCAGAAAGTGATACCCAAACACGCAATGATACAAATATTTCTATTTACCTGCATATCATTTCTGTCCTGAAGAATGGTATAGTCTTTGGTATCACGGAGCATAGCAATAAATTCTTTAATATTTTTTGGTTTTTCTTTGGGACCTTCTTCCACAGGTTCCTCTTCTTTTTTCTCAAATTTGAAGTCCTTGGAACTTTCGTACGGATCAATATTTTCCTCTTGTGCCTTTATCTTTTCAAGAATATCAACATTTTCAGCAGGTTCTTCCGCATTTTCAACTGCTTCGTTCACCGGCTGTGCTTCATTGACAGGCGGCTGTGACTGTGGTTCAGGTTCAGGCTGCGGAGAAACCGGAAGAGGCTGTGGCTGAGACTGCGGGACAGGATGGGGTTGTGGTCTTGGCTGAGGCTGCGGGACAGAATAGGGTTGTGGTCTTGGCTGAGGCTGTGCAGCATACGGCTCCTCATAGCCGTTATCTTGATACTGTTCGGCATATTGATCACCGTAACCATTTTGATATTGATTACCATACTGATCATCGTAACCTTCATCTTCATACTGCTCGGCGTATTGATTACCGTAACCATCATCTTGATACTGTTCGGCATATTGATTACCGTAGCCATTTTGTTCGTACTGATCGCCATACTGATTTCTGTAGCCGTTCTGATACTGATTACGATAGCCACCGTTATCATACTGTTCAGTGTATTGATTACCGTAACCATCATCTTGATACTGTTCGGCATACTGATTACCATAACCGTTTTGATACTGATTACCGTACTGATTATTGTACCCCTCATCTTCATACTGCTCAGCGTATTGATTACCGTAACCATCATCTTGATATTGTTCGGCATATTGATTACCGTAACCGTTTTGATACTGATTATCGTATTGATTATCGTAACCATCATCTTGATACGGTTCGGCGTATTGATTACCATAACCGTTATTATCATATGAATTTTCATATTCATATTGCTGAGCATATCCTTCTTCTCTTATATCGGTCGAACCGCAAGAAACACAAAAGGTAGCTTGTTCGGGCAAGGACGCACCACACGATGCACATATCTTCATAATTTTCCTCCTATGTGTTTAGTTTATCTTTACTCAATTTCATTTAGTGATATTTTTACTCACCTAATAAAGGCAGATTTCTTGTCCATTTAGGTTAAAATGGAACAATTATTTAACGCAGCTTTCATCATATTTATGAAAGTCCATCTTAAAATATTATAGTACATTTCATCACTTAATGTCAATCTTAAATACAATTTAAATACAATAATATTGTGTAATACAATTTAAATACAATAATATTATTTTTCCTTTGATCATAGAAAAAACGGAGAGCATTTTGTACTCTCCGTAAAAATCATTCATACTCTAATCCCCACAACTGCTTATAGCCGTCAACAAATGCCGCACCAAAGCAGATCTGATAAAATCCATCCGCATCATCTGTATCTTCTGCCAGTGCCTTTTTAATAATATCCGCATCCACAATTCTAAACGGAACATTCTGGTCAGTGGGAAGTTTGGAACCGGTCATTACACGCAGGGCATAATCAATTGTTGCATATCCTATCCATTCATAGCTGTGTGCCACCAGCATTTCGATATTACCACTTTGTGCCATATCAAATGCTTCTTTGGAGCCGCCCGTTGCAATCACCTTTGCTTTGCTGTTAGCCTGACTGACAGCACTGACAGCATCACTGATCATCGCATCATCAAATACAATAATGTAATTGATGTTAGGGTCTTTGGTCAGTTCGTCCTTAATTTTAGCAGAAAATCCATTTCCGACTTCCACAGCCGTACCGTTCACAGTCGTACAGTAGCCCGTAGCGGTTGAAACGTATTTTTTAAATTCCTCGGCAAATCCGCTGTAAATTGTATTGGACAGTGCAGAATCCGACTGGTTGACAGCAAGAGCATTCACTTTGCCATTTTTCTTGACCAAGGTCCAGTCAGCCATTATTTTGCCGGCAAGCTGATAATCCACAGGCATTGTATTATCGACAAAATGATCGTCAATGCCTTTACCGGCACAGCCTGAAGAAATCACTTCTATACCATTTGCCTGTACTGTTTCGATCGCAGTAGATACATTATCCTTGTCAATATCACCGAACATCACTACGGCATCGCTTTTCTTTTCGATAGCGGAATTCAACGCATCGCTGACCGCCGAAACCGTACCATCGGTAGTCTTTATATCAACATTATCCTCTTTGAAGCCTGCCATTGAGGCAGCGTTTTTCACCTGACCTATCACAAGATCAGTATAGGTTTTATCGGAGTTATCGGGAATTACCATCAATTTGAGCTTTTCCGTAAGGGAATGTGCGTCTACTGTTTCTTCACTTGTAGCAAATTCAGGTACTTTTTTATAGGAGTCCAATTCCTTTGACATCTGGGATATTTGGCTGCTTGTCATTTCCGGCACTGCGTCATTAACACTGATTTCGGCAATGCTTTCTTCCTGATTTTCAAATTGGTTGGAAATTTGCGAAGCAGTACTGGTGATCTGTGACTGATCACCGGTATTTTCATTTTGAGTTTCTTTATTGCAGGCTGCCAGCAATAAAGAAGATGCAATCATTCCTGCAGCAAGTGCTGCCGATATAAACCTTTTCATATATTCCTCCATAGGTCAATACTTCTTATACTTCCTTTTATCCATTGATATTATACTTCTATTGATTATCACTGTCAACAATCATTTTTGCTGTATTTAAAAGAATTTTTTCAATTTTTTTGGAACGGGATAATGAATAATCTGCACCTACGTATAATGGTGTCAATTTTTACCGATACTAATAGCACACGATTAAAAACAAGGAGTGAGTAATATGCAATTCAGAACCGATCTTGCGGCAGAGGCACATCAATTTTGGAACGGAGAAGTTGAAGGGGCAGAATTGACGGAATTGGAAAACAAAGTGGTCAAGGCGACCCGACTGATTATTCATACAGAAAAAGCTGCTGAACAGCTCGGAAAACCAAAAGGCACTTATATTACATTTGAAAATTTGGCTCTTTCCGATGATTTTACCGATGCAAAGGAAAAAATTCTTGCCATTGCTGATGAAATACGTTTCCTTTTGCCTTCAAGCGGTTCTATTCTGGCAGTCGGACTCGGCAACATCAATACCACCCCCGACGCTATCGGACCCAAAAGCACCCAATATATTCTTGCTACCCGTCATATTCAAGGGGAATGGGCACGTGCTGCCGGACTGGACATTCTCCGCCCCGTTTCGGTCATTTCCCCCGGCGTTCTGGGACAAACGGGCATTGAAGCCGGAGAAATGATTTTATCACTTGTTGAACGGCTCCATCCTGCTGCTGTGATTGTAATTGATGCCCTTGCATCGAGAAATCTGTCCCGTCTGGGCTGTACGGTACAGATTTGTGACAGCGGAATTGTTCCCGGATCGGGGGTAGGAAATTATCGCTTTAAGCTGGATAAGGAAAGTCTTGGTATTCCCGTTATTGCGGTGGGTATTCCTACTGTTGTGGATGCTTTAACACTTGCTTGCGATATTCTCAACATCACGGACAGTGCCGATGAAATTCTCGGCAGTAAAATTACCCCTCAAAGTGAAAATATGATCGTTACTCCCCGTGAAATTGATCTTCTGACCGAAAGAGGAGCCAAACTGATCGGTTCAGCCGTCAATTGTGCCTTACAGAGCAGCGTCGATTACAATACATTGATGTCGCTTGTTTCATAAAGCAGATCCTCTCGTCATAGAATAATACCAAGGCTTTTTCTCCATCTCAGAAAATATGGCATTGGGTCATCTTATGAATGTGTTGAGCAAAAGCTTCTTATGGTATGAAACGGGAGGAAAGTGAATGAAAAGCATTAAGAATAAGATCCACAACATTTTTTTGTGTCTGACGTCAACACTTCTCCTATCCGTTGCCGTGATATGTGTTGCAGCAAGAATATATGAAACCAATCCACAACCTCCGTTAGATTTGATGGCAGCTGAAATGACTTTTCCCACAGGCAATGCTGAGTATTCCAAACCTTTGGACAGATCATCAGAAAACAATTCCTCCCCTGCCGAAACTTCATCCGGAGAAAGTGAACAACCACTCACTGCCGTCACTGATACTTCTGAAGTATCGGTGGGATATAACAATCCTTCCCAACAGCAGCAAAATCAAGCGGACGATGTATTTCAGGCATCCGAACCTACCAAAAAAGAATTAACGCAATATGACAAAGACCACAAAGGAGAGGACAAATACCCCGTTACGGAATTTAACACTACCACCGGCAATCAATCTTACGGCAATGTACAGATCAAAAATGCTTCCTCTGCCAATATTGACATTGCAGAAGAACTGGAGGGCAAACTTGGCTTTACTATCGAAAAAAACAATCAACCCCAAGTCTTGATCTATCACACTCACACCAGTGAAAGTTTTCTGAAATATGATACGGGTTACTTTTACGACAGCTTTTATCCCCGAACAACCGATCCATCTCAAAATGTATGTGCTGTCGGTGATGAAATTACCAAACAGCTTAACAAAGCAGGTATTAAAACCATCCATGATACGACCATTCACGACTATCCCAGTTATAATGGTGCCTATAACCGAAGTCTTGAAACCATTAACAAATATTTAAAAAAATACCCGTCCATTAAAGTCGTTCTTGATATTCACCGTGACGGTATTGGCACCGACAACTCCAAGTCCAAACCGGTTTTCACTGTTGACGGAAAAAAAGCTGCTCAGGTAATGATACTCTCCGGCTATAACTATGACGAAAGTGAAGAATTTGAAGATTGGGAATACAACCTTCGCTTTGCGCTAAAAATTCAGCATACTGCTGCCGAAATGTATCCCGAAATGATGCGTCCATTATATTTTGCGGACTTTATGTATAATATGAACGTAAACACCGGCTCGCTGCTTATAGAAATCGGAGCAGAAGCAAATACGATCGAAGAAGTCAGATATTCGGGATACTTATTGGGAAAAGTTCTGGTTCAAACGCTTTCCACGGCTTGATAACGTAACGTGAAAAAACAGCAGTTTGATTGTTGAATGAAGTGAAACGACACTATTCTCTTGGATTTGACACAAAAGGCGATACACTGTTATAATAGTATAGAAATAATACTTTATTCGGCTGGTGAAATAAATGCAGAATAATAAAAAAATATGGCTGCTGATGACAGCAGCAGTGCTGATATGGAATATGGGAATCATTGCTTACGCTGTGGAGTCCTCTGCCGAAAGTTCTTTAGAAAGTTCGGCAGAAAATTCCTTAGAAAGCTCTTTTGAAAGCTCCGTATCTTCTACAGATCAAAGCAGCAGTAATGAGGAAACATCAACATCAATTATAGACAGTTCTTATGAAGATGCTTCGTCTGCTTCATCCTCTGTTGAGGAAACGATCTCTTCGGTCGTGAGCAATGATGAAACTCATCATTCTGCCGAGGAAGTCTCCTCGGAGGAAAGCAGTTCTTCCGTTTCAGAAGAAAGCTCTCGTTCGGAAGAAAACAGTCAGGTTTCAGAAATTTTTGAAACCGATCCTTTCGGCTGGATCAACCATCTGGAAACCGTGCTTCCAGCCGATAAAGAAAATTATATTTCCCCCAAACAGCAAAGTGACGCTAAATTGCTTGAAGAAAGCGAGCGTGCCGCTGCTGCTGCATTGCTCAGTGCCCCCCCGATGCCGTATGAAGAAACTTCTTTCAATGCATTGGGTGAACTGGAAACCATTCATCACGATGACACTTCATTTATTACAGGTATTATCATCTGGTCAGTGATCGGGGTGATGATTGCCATTACCATTATCTTTTTGTTTCACTCGAACACCAAAGGTGCGGCCCGACGAAAACGATATAAAAAATATAGAGGAAATTTTGTAATGAGAAAAGGCAGCAGAAGAATAAAAAGTAAATATTTAAAATGAGCCGATCATTCTTTCATTGATAACTGCAAAAATCCCCTGTACAAAATGGTACAGGGGATTTTTGTTTACTTGTCTGTTCAAACAGAAGCTAACTGATTAAACAATCAGGTTACTGTCACAGTAATCGTTTTTACTGCCGATGTAGGTGCCATATCCATTGCTGTAACACGAACGGTATACTTACCTGCCTTGGCGGGAGTAAAACTTGCTGTAGTAGAAGTGGTGTAATCCTTGATGGTGGTGTAGCTTGTTGCGGACGAATACTTGTACTCATACTTGTAATAAACCATATCCGTATAGTTAGAGGCTGATCCTGTAATTTTAACAGCAGTACCCTTTGCAACGGAGGTAGCACTTACTTTTGAAGTATTAGTCAGCGCAGCCGCTTTTGATACCGTTACCGTAAAGTACTTTTTCACGATGGTATCTTTGCTGTCCTTTACTTTAACACATACATCATACTTTGTAGCAACTTTGGGAGTAAAAGTAACCGATGCTACATTGGCATAATTCTGTGCAGTTGTCCATTTGTCAGAAGTGGACTTTTTGTAGTATACACCATACTTATACGAACCGGCACCGCCGGCTGCAGTTGCAGTAACCTTCAATGATTTGCCGAGTGTAATTTCCGTAGCAGAAATTGTAGAATTATTAGTCAAGGCAGTTGATTTGGTTACCTTTACAGTAAAGTCTTTGTTGACAACCTTGTTGGAAGCATCCTTTACCTTCACTCTGATGTTGTAGGAAGTGGCTGCTTTG
>CADCOE010000040.1 GCA_902802985.1 uncultured Ruminococcus sp. | reverse complement strand
GCCGCAGAAAGCGAAACAGCTTCAAGCACAGCAAGTGAAGCCGCTTCCAGTGCCGCAGAAAGCGAAACAACCTCAAGCACGGTTTCTTCCGCTGCATCGGCTGCCTGATCAAGAACGTAAATGTTATTCCAAAGCATCTTCAATGCATCTTCAATGTAACGGACGCATTGGAGGTGCTTTGTTTTTAGGAAAAGAGGTGATACCGTGAAAATTGATATGCCGACGCAGGTCAAAGAAATTATTGCTGTATTGCAGCAAAATGGCTACCGTGCTTATGCGGTAGGCGGCTGTATTCGTGATACCATAATGGGGATTCCCCCTTCGGATTGGGATATTTGTACATCGTCGTTGCCGCAGGAAACACTGGATGCACTCGGGGCCCAAAATATTGTGGAAAATGGAATGAAACACGGGACGGTTACAGTGCGCAGAAACGGTCAGAATTATGAGATCACTACCTTTCGCACAGACGGCGTATATCTTGATAACAGACATCCTCAAAATGTGCAGTTTGTACGGACGCTGGAACAAGACCTTGCCAGACGGGATTTTACCGTCAATGCAATGGCTTATAATGATACCGATGGATTGTGTGACTGTTTCGGCGGTACAGAGGATATTCAACGCAAATTGATCCGCTGTGTGGGAAATCCTGATCAACGATTTCAGGAAGATGGTTTGCGCATTTTGCGTGCCCTGCGGTTTTCCTCACAGCTCGGATTTGAGATAGAGTCGTCTACTGCTGACAGTATCCGTAAAAATGCCCATTTGCTGCAAAATATTTCGGCAGAACGGATCTTGTCGGAACTGATAAAAATTCTTACAGGAAAAAATGTGGAATATATTCTTTTGCATTACAGTGGGGTATTGGAAGTGTTCCTTCCCGAAATCCGCCCGATGGTCGGACTGGAGCAGAATAATCCGCACCATATTTATGATGTATGGACGCATACTGTCAAAACGGTTGCCGCTATCCCACCGGAACGAACGCTCCGATTGGCGGCGCTGTTTCACGATTTTGGCAAACCCGACCGACACACTGTTGACAGTAACGGAATAGGACATTTCAAGGGACATCCCGAAGTCAGTGCTGTAATGGCAGAGAAAATACTCATACGACTTAAATCCGACAATCAAACAAAATCTGATGTGGCGGCTATTATCAGAATGCACGATGCTCGTCCGCCTGCCGAGCCGAAATACGTCAGACGACAGATGGCAAAATTGGGAGAACGTCGGTATCCGATGCTTCTGGAGCTGAAAAAAGCCGATTCTTTGGCACAAAATCCTCGGACCATTCCGCAAAAATTGGAATATATCAGCCGATTGAATAAAATATACCAAAATGAAATGAAACAGGGCGGGGCTGTCACCATCAAATCTCTTGCTGTTAACGGCAATGATATGATTAATCTGGGTATCAAGGACGGCAGAATGATCGGTGAATGTCTGAATACATTGTGTCAGCTTGTCATTGACGGAGAGGTGGACAATGAAAAGGGAGCATTGATGATAAAAATAAAGGAATTGTATGGATCAACTAAGACGAGGAATAGTAATGGAATATAATATTAATCTGGGAATATGGCAGAGTGTATTTGCTGTGCCGAGTGAAATTGTGGATCAACATATCAAGCTGGCAGGAGCAGCACAGCTAAAGGTCATATTGTGGTTTTTGCGTCACGCAGGAGAGAATTTTACAGTAGATGACATTGCTCAAGCGTTGTCAATGCAGTCTGCTGATGTGCGTGACTGTATGCAGTATTGGGTACAGACGGGAGTCATTGCTGTCAGCGATCATACAATCGCACCGCCTCAGCCCGAAAATACTGTCGTAAAGTCTGTGACGGAGGAAACTGCCTTACCGCTGCAAGCTTCACAGCAACCCGTTCCTTCTGCACCGATTGTGACGGAGACGCCGGTGGAAACACCAAAAACACGCATTATGTCACGTCCCGAAAAGCCCGACGCCAAGTATATTGCTCAGCGGACGATAGAAGATAAAAGCATAGAATATCTGATGCATTCCGCAGACGAAATATTCGGACGAATGACCAGCCATAATGATAAAGCGACTTTGCTGATGATACACGAATATGACGGACTGCCTGTGGAAGTGATTATTATGCTGCTGCAATATGCGTGCAGTATTGGAAAATGCAATATGCGATATATTGAAAAGATGGCCATTTCCTGGGCAGACGAAGAAATCAATACGCTTGAAGCTGCCGATAACAAAATCACTCAAATGACCAAGGGCAGAAATGCTGCCAAAGTAGTACAGCGTACCATTGGAACCGAGGAGCATTCTCCGACAGAAAAGGAAACTTTTTTGGCGGACTGCTGGCTCAATCAATGGAAATTCAGCACCGATATGATACGCAAAGCTTATGAGATATGTGTTGATACCAAAGGAAAATATTTCAGCGGATATGTGAATTCTATTTTGAAGCGTTGGCATCACGATGGAATTTTTACCATTGAGCAAGTCAACAAGGAGATCAGTGACAAGAAACAGAAAAAATCCAAAAAGAAAGATACCTACGGAGCAACCTATAGCATAGAAGAATATGAAAGTACCAGTATCGTTGACGAGGAGTGGTAACAATGGGATATTCAAGGGAAATATACGAAGAAGCGGAAGCAAAACTGGAACGCCGGCGTTTATATAGCGAGCAGGAGCTTCAAAAGCGGCGTGATCTGCTGTATATGCGTTCGCCAAAAGCGGAGGAGCTGGTACATCAGCTGGCACACACATCGGTAGCCACGGCGAAAGCGATCTTTAGCGGTTCGGATACTGCTGCGGCTCTTGCTAAGCTCAGGGAAACCAATCTTGCTTACCAGCAGGAGCTGAAAAAGATTATAGCAGGCTTTGGATTTCCGGAGAATTATCTGGAGGAATGGCACCAATGCCCTGACTGTTGTGACAGAGGCTACATTGACGGCAGGATGTGCCGCTGTATGAAAACATTGCTGAGAGAGACTGCCTATGAGCGGTTGAATAAAATATCACCGCTGTCGCTTTCGGATTTTGATACGTTTTCACTGGATTATTATTCCAAGACGCCGCCGAACGCCAAAGAATCGTCACCGTATGAAACGATGTCGAAAGTGCTGGCATTTTGCCGCAAATATGCCCTTCATTTTTCGCTCAATTCCAGAAGTCTTTTATTTCAGGGCGGACCGGGACTGGGAAAAACACATTTATCTTTAGCCATTGCCAAGCACGCCATTGACAATGGCTATGGTGTGATCTATGTATCGGCACCTGCCATTATGTCAAAAATAGAATCAGAGCGTTTTGGCGGCAGAGGACGCAGCGAAGATACCGAACAACTGGTACTTGACTGTGACTTGCTGATCATTGATGACCTTGGTACAGAATTTACGACCAAATTCACCGTTTCCGCCATTTACAACATCATCAACAGCCGTACGATTATGTCTAAGCCAACCATTATCAGTACCAATCTTACATTGGCGGAGCTTCAGGAAAAGTACAATTTCCGCACCGTGTCCCGCATCATCGGTACCCTTGACCGTCTTCATTTTGTCGGCAGCGACATCCGCCAACTCAAACGCAAGCGATGACGCTTGACCCAATACGCTTACGCTGCTTTGCGTTCGCTATGCTCTGCGATGGGGAAGTGGATGCGGTACAAAAATGAACTGTTTTTTGCGGCGACAAGACGCTCCATTCGCTCACTGACGCCGCTGTGACTGTATGAACAGGCAGACTTTGCACGCACATCCGCCGCCCGTACAGCAGGAAAACAGGTTTTCATCCGCCCTTCGCAAGCCAACAGAGGCTTGCTTTCAGGGCTGTATTGGTAAGTACGCCAACTTATATTGGTTACAACTGCGGGGCGGCTGCCGAATGCGGGGCAGGCGGCGGAGCCGCCTGAAATGATGCTATGACAGTTGACTGAAAAATATGATTAAGGAGAAAACAATGGCAAAAATATTATTAAGTGCAGACAGCACGTGTGATTTATCAGAAGAGCTTGTGAAGAAAACAGGCGTTGTACTGAGCCCGCTCCATATTATATTGGGAGAAAAAAGTTATGATGACGGGGTCGACATTGTACCGTCTGAAATATACCACCATTTTGATGCAACGGGTATACTGCCCAAAACATCAGCAGTTAATACACAGGAATACATTGATAAATTTCAGCCGTATATCGACCAAGGATATGATGTGATACATATTAATCTGGGTTCAGCATTATCGTCCTCTTACAGCAACTGTGTTGCCGCTGCCGAAAAAACAGGACATATTTATCCGATAGACTCCTGCAACCTTTCGACAGGCTCGGGTCATCTGGTGATGGAAGCTGCCCGAAGAATTGCCCAAGGAATGGAGGCGTCCGATATTGCCGAGGAACTCAAAACACTGGTATCAAAATGTCAAAGCAGTTTCGTGATCGACAAGCTTAACTATCTGAGAGCAGGCGGACGCTGTTCTACGCTGGCAATGCTTGGTGCTAATCTTCTTCAGCTTAAACCGTGTATTGAAGTAGATAATACCGATGGCTCAATGACGGTCGGCAAAAAATACAGGGGGAAATATGACCGTGCATTGATACAGTATGTTCACGAAAAACTGGAGCAGTTTCCGAAAATCAGGGACGAACGCATTTTTATTACGCACGCAGGCGTTGACCAAAAGTATGTGGATATTGTGAAAGCAGAAATTGAACGTCTGAATTTCTTCAAAAATATTGATGTGACCCGTGCAGGCTGTACTATATCCTCGCATTGCGGACCGGGAACCTTGGGCATACTCTTTATGACGGAATAAAAAAGAACAGGCATCTTTGACTGCCATCACACAACAACGAAAAAAAGGAGGACGAAGATGAACGAAAAGGACAATGAAATTATTCTGTCAACATTGGCAGAACAAACCGAACCTGTCGGACGGCAGGAACTGCAAATATTGTCGGGAATACTGGAAACGGAAGATTTTAATAATGCCATCTCCTACCTTGAATTAAAGGGACAGCTTGTGATCGTCAACAGAAAAAAAGTGGCACTGCCGAACGTGGCAGGTTATGTCGCAGCAACAATCGTCAGATTGTCCAGGGGATTTTGTTTTGCTCAGCCGGAGGACGGAAGTATGGACGATATTTTTATACACGCATCGTCCTCCAAGGGAGCAATGCCGGGAGATAAGGTGCTTGTCAGAAATATCGTAATGAGAGAAAAGGGTCCCGATGGAGAAGTCTTTAAAATTCTCGAAAAGGGCAGCCGCATTATTACAGGGATTGTCGAGCGTGAAAAGGGCAAAGCAGGAAAAGCATATGTTATGCCGGATCATCATTTTTCTTATCATCTGCGGATTGTGCAGGGAGGAGAACTCAAAAGCAAAAACGGTGACAAGGTAAAAGCTGCCGTTAACTACGATCCCAAAGATAAAAAAATTTATGCTCGTGTCATTAAGATTTACGGCAGAGCTGACTCCGCCAAGATTTGTGCTGATGCTATCATAGATGCCAACGGTATTCCGAATAAATTTTCCGTTGCCATCAAGCACGAGGCGGCACTGGCGTCAGCAAGACCGATTACGGAAGAGGAAATCGCCAAGCGATTGGATTTGCGTGATGAGCCGATTTTTACCATCGATGGTGCCGATGCCAAAGACCTTGATGATGCTGTTTCTGTTAAAAAACTGGACAACGGCTGGGAATTGGGGGTACACATTGCCGATGTGTCACATTATGTGACGGAAGGAAGCCGGCTGGATGAGGAAGCAATGGAACGTGGTACATCGGTATATTTTGCTGACAGAGTGATCCCGATGCTGCCCGTGGAAATTTCCAACGGCTGCTGTTCGCTTAATCCCGATGTCAAAAAATTGACATTTTCTGCCATTATGAAGTTGGATGAGAATGCCGAACTGGTTGATTATCGCTTTGAAAAGTCGGTCATCATATCTAAGGTGCGAGGTGTTTATTCCGAAGTTAACCGTATTTTGGACGGTACGGCAAGCGATGATCTCAAAGAAAAATATGCCCCCGTCTATTCCTCTGTTTTTGAGGCACAAAAGCTGGCATCTCTCCTGAAAGCAAAGGCAAAGCAAAGGGGAGAACTGGAAATAGAGTCAACCGAGCTGCGATTTGTATTGGATGAAAACGGAGTCTGTACCGATGTTTCCACTCGGGAACGTGGTGAAGCGGAAGAACTCATCGAGCAGTTTATGATCACTGCCAACCGTGCCGCCGCTCTCTATGCCAAGAGTGCGGGAATACCGTTTGTTTATCGTATACACGAAGCCCCCGAACAGGAACGGCTGGATACTTTGGCTGAACTGGCAGCTGCCTGCGGTTTCGAAACCAGACGCCTTAAAAGCGGTGTCCGTCAGACTGATCTGGCAGCACTTATTAACAAAGCCAAGGAAACCCAATATGCCCGACTGATTTCCACACAGGTGCTCCGCACGATGGCAAAGGCAAGATATTCCCCTTTTCCATTGGGACATTTCGGTTTATCGCTTGCTGATTATTGCCACTTTACCTCTCCTATCAGAAGATACCCTGATACTTCCATCCATCGTATTCTGACCGCATTAGTCAGCGGTGAACCTGTTGATCAGATCAACACCCGATTTGCGGATTTTGCCAACCGTTCGGCTTTAATGTCCTCTCAAAGAGAACTCCGTGCTATGCGTGCCGAGCGTGAAACAGAAAAATGCTATGCCGCCGAATATATGCGTGATCATCTTGGAGAGATACACGATGCGGTTGTATCAGGCGTTACCGCCAAGGGCATTTATGCTGTGATTGAAAACGGAATTGAAGGTTTTATCAATTTGACGGAAGACAGCACTTCCTTTTTTGAGTTTAACGGGACAACCTCCACGACCGACAAAAAAAGCGGCAAAACCTATACCATCGGTGACTCACTGAAAATACAGGTGGCAGCGGCAAGTGTTGCGATGGGAACGATTGATTTTCTGGCAGTTGAATAATGAAAACTGCGTTTTTTGCCAAAACGCATAAAATTACCCGAATGTGCGGAGTGAAAACGTACATTCGGGTGTTGGTTCTTTGCTTGACAAAGACAAAATAACAAATTATAATATTACAGAATTAAAATATCATTGCCGTTAATAGGGCATATTTTTGCGTTCATTGATAAGAATAATGGGAGAATTTATATTATTGTATAGGACTGTATGTGGATGACGGTTTCACTTTGTACGATTGCCTATAACGAAGAGGCAGTCATAGGACAGCTTCTGGAACAAATGAAAGCACAGGATTATCCTAAAAATCGGACAGAGCTTGTGCTGGTAGACAGCGGCTCGACAGACAAAACCAAACAAATTCTGGAGGAGTTCAGAGAACACAATGCCGGCGAATATCTTGCCATAAGGGTGCTTGATAATCCCGCTCAAAATCAGGCGGCAGGCTGGAATACAGCGATCCGATGCGCTCGGGGCGATATTATAATACGGGTCGATGCTCACGCTGAGATCCCTTCTGATTTTGTGACGCAAAACGTCAGATTGATAGAAAGCGGTGAATATGTGTGCGGGGGAGCAAGACCTAATAAGATCAACGACCCTACACCATTTAAGGAAATGTTGTTTTTGGCAGAAAGCTCGATGTTTGGCAGTTCGTTTGCCGGCTACCGGCGAAAATCCGAGGAAGAAAAAAAGTATGTTTCATCCCTGTTTCACGGAGCCTACCGACGGGAGGTCTTTGCCGATGTCGGTGGATTTAACGAGGATCTCGGCAGAACAGAGGATAATGAGCTGCATTATCGCATTCGTCAGGCGGGCTATTCAATTTGTCAGGGCAGCAGGATCATTTCTTATCAGCATATCAGGGGAACGCTGGGCAGTATGCTGGCACAGAAATACGGCAACGGAAAGTGGATCGGATTGACACTGGGCGTTTGCCCGAAATGCCTTTCGATCTTTCATTTTGTGCCGCTGTGCTTTGTGCTTGCTGTGATCGGCGGTACGATTCTGAGCATTACGGGAGTTATGACGGGACTGCCGTTTTTATCATTGCCGCTGATCGTGTTGGCGGTATTGTATGCGTCAGTCGATTTGCTGATGACACTCACCGCAGTGATACCGTCCCCAAAACATATTTCACAGATACTTTTGCCGGTGGTATTTTTTCTGCTGCATTTTGTTTACGGAGTAGGGACGCTGGCGGGGATTGTTGCAATGCCATTTTGGAAGAGCAGGCGAGATGGCTCGGCACAGAAAAAAATAGAAGAAGTTAAAAAATGTGTGAAAGAAAACTCAAAATCATATTCGGAGGGAACGGAATGAATATATCGGTCAATACCAAAATAAAAAAACCAAGTATTTGGGCAAGGATGAAAGAAGGACTTTTGACCATTCCGAGAGAGCATAAAGGCTTTGGCAAACAAACGTTGATGCTCGCCAAAGATGATCTGATCAATACCTATAAAGGTGCGATCATCGGTCCCGGATGGGCAGTAATGAAACCGTTGTTTCAACTGTTTGTTTATTGGTTTGCCTTTACGGTAGGACTGCGGGGCGGTGCCACGAGGCAGGAAATGGGAGTACCGTTTTTCATTTTTCTGATGGTTGGTTTTTTGCCGTGGTGCTTTATGAGTGACGTGATCTCGGCAGGCAGTAAATGTATTCGTTCCAACAGGCAGTTTGTCAACAAAATATCGTTTCCGGTATCGTGCATTATGACCTATACGACACTGTCCAAGATCTATGTACACTTTTTTCTGTTTTCCCTCAGTTATTTGTATCTGGTATTGGCAGGCTATATGCCAAGTATTTATAATTTACAGCTTCTGATTTATGCGCCGTTAATGTTCCTTTTCTTTTGGGGACTGACGTGGTCGCTTGCCCCGATGAGTGCTTTCAGCAAGGACTTTGAGAGTTTTATCACTACCATTATGTCAGGTTTGTTCTGGTTATCGGGTGCTACCTATAATTCCTACAATCTTGATTCCGAGGCGGTCAGAACTATTTTGCTGTTTAACCCGATGACATTTTTCTGCAATGGTTACCGCAAGTCGCTGATCTGCCAGCATTGGTTTTATGAAGGCTTCAAGGGCGGTCCCGCTCATCCTCTCTGGGAAAACGGTATTTTTCTGCTGGAATTGGCAGCAGTGCTGATTTTGGGTATCTTTAACTATGCCCGTCTGAAAAAACGTCTCCCCGATGTACTCTGATGAAACGCTGATGCTGCCTTTAAAAAATAGAATACAACGTTATTTGCCCTGCACAAGCCTCCACAGGTTTCCTGTCAGGGCTGTACAATAGATACGGCAATGATCGGCAGGAGGTAAGCGTGTGGAAGAAACATTTTTTCAGAAGCTCCAACGAGTAAAAATAGGAGATATAGGACATATTTTTTTATTTCTGCTGGCTTTGCCTGCTGCTTTGGTGTATCGGTGCTTTCGCAGGGATCTGTGGCTGTTGTGCGATAACCGCAGCGAAGCAAGAGATAACGGTTATTGGCTGTTTCAATATATTTGTAAGCACCACCCCGAACAGGATGTGGTGTATGCAATCAGTAAAAAATCCCCTGATTACCACAAGGTGAACCAACTCGGAAAAACGGTCAATTACGGCTCTTTGCGGCATTGGGTGCTCTATTTGACTGCCAAAAAGAATATCAGTTCTCAAAAGGGCGGAAAACCCAATGCGGCGGTCTGCTATGTGCTGGAGGTCAAACGTATTCTCAGAAACACCAGAATATTTTTGCAGCACGGCATCATCAAGGATGATATGCCCTTTCTGCACTACCAAAACACACAGATGAAATTGTTCGTTTGCAGTACCAAACGGGAAACGGATTTCGTTCGTCAGACCTATGGCTATCCCGAAGGAAGTGTGAAAGAATTAGGGCTGTGTCGTTTTGATATGCTTCACGAAATGACGGTCAAGCCAAAGCAGGTGTTGTTAATGCCAACGTGGAGAAGCTGGATCGCCACACCGACCTCTGCTTCGGATCAAATCGAGGATGTATCGGATTTTCGCCGTACCGAATATTTTCGTGCGTGGAGTGAATTTCTGACCAATGAGCGGCTGCATCGTATTCTTGCCGAGCACGATTTGCAGATGGTGTTTTATCCTCATAGGGATATGCAGCAGTATTTGTCTTATTTTTCGATTGATTGTGAGAGGATCACTGTGGCATCGTGGCCTGAATACGATGTGCAGACACTGCTCAAAGAATCCGCCTATCTGATCACGGATTTTTCGAGCATTGCAATGGATTTTGCCTATATGAAAAAGCGGTTGATGTATTATCAGTTTGATTATGAAGATTTTCGCAGCGGACACTATCCCGAAGGATATTTCAGCTATGAAAATGACGGTTTTGGCAAGGTTTGCTATCGTTTGAACGAAGCATTGGACGAAATCGAAGCCGCTGCGGATGAGCATTTTGATAATCCTCAACGGTATCTTGAGCGTCATCGGAATTTCTTTGACCTGTATGATACGCATAACTGCGAACGCAACTATCAAGCGATTAAGGAGCTGTAATGATGGGCAGTACCGATAAAATTGATTTTGTGATGCCGTGGGTGGACGGCAATGATCCCGAATGGCAAAAAGAAAAAGCCAAGTATCGTCCTTCTGCAATGGACGACAGTGATACCCCTGTACGGTACCGTGACTGGGATAATTTACAGTATTGGTTCAGAGGAGTGGAAAAATTTGCTCCGTGGGTCAACAAGATATACTTTATCACGTGGGGACACGTTCCCTCGTGGCTCAATACAGACCACCCCAAGCTGTGTATCGTCAATCATAAGGATTATATCCCTGCGCTATATCTGCCTACCTTCAGCTCTCATACGATTGAGTTGAATATGCACCGTATTAAGGGATTAAGCGAACAGTTTGTGTATTTTAATGATGATATGTTCCTGCTGAATGATGTCAAGCCGACTGATTTTTTTGTGAACGGGAAGCCGTGTGATACTTATGGTCTGAATTGTGTGTATTTCGGACACGACAGTGCAGGACATTTTAATGGCTCCAATCTGGAGGTCATCAATACTGAATTTAAAAATAAGCACCAACTGATGAAGAAAAATTTTCGCAAGTGGTACAGTCTTAAAAATGGAGCAAGAGTGGTATTCAAGACGATGATACTCTATCCGTGGGAATGGTTCCCGGGATTTCATTATAATCATTTGCCTTCCAACTTTACGAAAGCAACGTTTGCAGCCGTGTGGGAGCAATATGGAAATGTACTGGATAAGACTTGTCGGGATCAATTCCGTACCGAGTCCAATGTCAATCAATGGCTGATGAAATATTGGCAGCTCTGTACAGGAGAATGTGTTGTTCGCTCTGACCGTATAGGAGAGTGTTTTCACGTCAAAGAGGAAAATTTTGATCGACTGTGCCAAACGATCAGACGTCAAAGCAAAAAAATGGTGTGTATCAATGATACCCCCAGAACTCTTGATTTTGACAATAAAAAGAAAACAGTACAGGAATGTTTTGAATTGATTTTACCTGAAAGATCGTCTTTTGAGAAATAATTGCTCAGCTTGATTTTGTGATGGATCGTGAGAGTAATCACGCAGAGGTGACTAAAAGTGAAAAAAGGAAAAAAAACAGGAACAAAAAAGACCAAACCAACGGCTCAGGCAGACCAATCAAAGAAAGTATCCCAAACATTATCCGAATTTTCCAAAAAAGATACCCTTGTGGTCAAGGGTATGGCTATTATTTTTCTGATTTTGTATCATTGTTTTTCAGCGAAGGACAGATTGTGCGGCTATGATGTCAGCTTTGGGCTGATGGATGAATATACGGCAATGTATATTTTTGAAAGTATGAATATTTGTGTTGGTATTTTTGCGTTTTTGTCCTCATATGGTCTGACCAAAACGATGATGCTGAAATATAAAACGCTTGACCTTGACAGACATAATGTGTCAGACTTTGTGACCAGAAGAACGGTATCGCTGATCGGTTCCTTTTTGATACCGTATATTTTATGCGCCGTGCCGACCTTTATTTTTACGGATTACAATACCTATGGTGATGTGGATTTTGTGTTTAATATGATCGCCGACATATTGGGAATTGCGGGACTGCTTGGTTCCCGTATGCTGGTAGGAACGTGGTGGTATATGAGTTTTGCTCTTATCATCATCTTTTTGCTGCCGTTTACGGTCAGACTGTATCGGCGGTTCGGTGTGCTGTGTGTGGTGCCGTTTATCCTTGTTCCGTTTTTGCTGAATACTTCCTTCTTTTCGGCAAAAGCACTGGACAATATGACACGCTGGCTGCTGACAATACCGATGGGCGTGATTTTTGCGGATCTGAAAGTTTTTGAACGTATGAGAGCCGCCCATCTGACCAACAATAAAGTGGTAAGCAAAATCATTAAGTTTGTTATTTTGACAGCTGTGCTGGTGCTTTTGGTGATGTTCCGCAAAATGCCGTGGTGTATTCAGCATCTGCATTATTTTATTAGTTCGATACTGCCTGTTTATTTTATTTACTGGATGTACGAGTTTGTATGCGTGGTACCGCTGCTGAACTCAGTGCTTGCCTTTCTGGGAAAACATTCGTCGAATATTTTCTTTATGCATACCTTTATACGGTTTGTATGGTTCAAGGATGTGACCTATGGTCTGGGAACGTGGTCGCTCATCTTCTTGTTTGTATTTGTATGCTCGCTGATATTGTCCTTTGCTGTCACAGGAGTACAGCGCCTGACCAGATGGAATAAACTGGTAAAGTGGACAGCCGATAAACTGTCGGGTATTAACGAGAAAATCATTACGGTTGCTGTTTCCCATTCTTGACGTATGATGAAAGATATGATATTGTATTGGATAGATGATGATAGGAATGCGGCGTGACCGATCGGCTTTGACGTTGAAAGGAAGTAAAAAGCTTTGAATAAAATTGATTTTGTAATGATATGGGTGGATGGAAATGACCCTGAATGGCAAAAAGAAAAAAATCAATATGACTCCTCGAACGAAAAAGGTGACAATACCGCCGTTCGTTACAGAAGCTGGGATAATTTGCAGTATTGGTTCAGAGGGGTAGAAAAATTCGCTCCGTGGGTCAATAAAATTCATTTTGTGACGTGGGGGCATCTTCCTCCGTGGATGAATACCGCACATCCCAAATTGAATATCGTCAACCATAAGGACTATATCCCCAAAGAATATCTGCCAACCTTCAATGCCAATACCATCGAACTGAATTTGCACAGAATAGAAGGATTGAGTGAGCAGTTTGTGTATTTTAACGATGATATGTTCGTGACGGCTCCTGTGAAACCCGAACATTTTTTTAAAAATGGACACCCGATGGATACTTACGGATTGGATTGTATTTTCTTCGGCAAAAAAAGTGCGGGTTTTTTCAACGGCAATGATATGGAACTAATCAATATTCATTTTAATAAAAAGAAGCTTTTCAAGACAAAAGCAAGACGCAAATGGTTCAGTTTAAAAAATGGTCCCAAGCGTGTCATTAAAACAGCGGCACTGGATATGTGGCCGTGGTTTCCCGGTATTTATTACAATCACTTGCCAAGCAATTTTCTGAAAAGTACTTTTGAGAAGGTTTGGGAATTAGAGGGGGAAACCCTTGACCAGACCTGTCGTGACAAGTTCCGTACCAAAACGAATTGCAATCAGTGGTTAATGAAGTTTTGGCAGCTTTGTGAGGGAGAGGCACTGCCCCGCAGCACCGGCATCGGACGTTGTTTTCATATTAAGGATAGAACTTTCCCCGAAATGCTGGAGTCAATCGAAAAGGGCAGATATAAACTGATTTGCGTGAACGATACCATCAGAACCAGCAACTTTGATCTGCAAAAAGAGCAGGTCATTTCCGCTTTTGAAAAGCTTCTGCCTGAAAAATCCGGCTTTGAACTTTGATTGTGTGCCGTCAACGGTCTTGTGATAGCGATACAGCGGCTGCCCGACGGCAGTACTCTGTCGTTTTTCCGTGAAGAAAGGCATTGGCTTTGCCGCAGATGTTAAAATATTCCGAACCTCGGGAGGAACAGAGATTATGAGTAAGGAAACAACAGAACAGAAAAATAGGGAATATCCATTTCTTTTTTCGGTGATTATTCCTGTATATAATGTGGAGCAGTATGTAGGAGAAACGCTCGATTCTCTTATCAATCAGTCGATCGGTTTTGAAAATATACAGGTAATTCTGGTTAATGACGGCAGTCCCGACAACAGCGAGGAAGTCTGTCTGCAATATAAGGAAAAGTATCCTGACAATATTGTTTATGTCAAACAGGAAAATGCAGGCGTCAGTGCCGCCAGAAATACAGGTATCCAATATATTCAGGGTAAATATGTCAATTTTCTTGACTCCGATGACTGCTGGGAACCGCTTGCCTTTGAAAGAGTTAATTTCTTTTTTGAAGAACACAGAGATGAAATAGATGTTGTAGGTGCCAGAAAACGTTTTTTTGACGCCAGAACAGGTTTCCATCGCCTTGATTATAAGTTCAAAAAAACGGGTGTCATTGACCTTAAGATAGATTATGAGTTTATCCAGATGGATGTGACGGGTGCTTTTATCCGAAGCGAAGCCATCGGCAGCCGGCGTTTCTGTACCCGCCTTAAATACGGGGAGGATGCACAATTCATCAATTCCATTATCCTTGACAAGTGCAAATTGGGCGTGGTAAGAGGTGCGGTGCATCTTTACCGCAAACGTCCCGATGAAAGTTCGGCTTTGCAGAATGAGATGCATTCCGATAGTTATTATTTCGACTCCCCTGAGTATTTTCACAAAGATCTTATTCGTCAATCTATCGAAAAATATGGCAGAGTGATTGAATATATTCAGTATATGGTAATGTATGATTTGCAGTGGAGAATGCAGAAGCCTGTCACCGAGTATCTGGAAGGAGAGCAGTATGAAAAATATCGTCATCTGATAATGGAAGTACTCAGCTATATTGATGACAAAGTGATACTCAATCAAAAAAGTATGTATATGAATATGAAAATATACACACTCAATCTCAAGCACGATACAGATATTCGAAAAGAACTTATCTATGATCACGATAAACTGTTGTATCAATATTTCTCCACGCTGAATGTCGCTTCGGCGAAAACACTGGTCATTTTCCATTTTGTGGATATACGGAATGATGTTTTGTATCTGGAGGGTAAGGATAATTGCTGGTTGGACAACGAAGATTATGATTTTCATATTGAATATAACGGAAATATCTATCAACCCGAATATTATGATTGTCCCAAATTTGATGTAGAAGCACTTGAAGGCGTGATCGAAAAGGGCAGAGCAATGAAATTTGCTATTCCGCTTGTGAAAGAAAAATCTGCCGATGTCAAACTGTTTTTTACCTTCAGAAAAGAATATACCAAGGATATTTACTTTACAATGGGAAAATTCGGACATATGCCTCCTGTGGAGGACGGCTACTATGTCAAGGATGACTATATTCTCAAAATGGTAGGCAGATGCCTGCAATCAACGCCGTATTCCCGTAGACTGCACAACACATTGGAAAAAAATTATCGCCGGTCTTTGCGTCAGTGCGGCAAGGGCTATCTTATCAAATATCGTATTTTGTATGGTATGATGAAAAAGCTCAGCAAAAAGAAAATATGGCTGATCTCCGACCGTGTCAACAAAGCAAATGATAACGGTGAACATTTGTTCCGATATGTTAACTCCATTCAAGATAAGGATAAAAAATTCTATTACTATATTGATAAATCCAGTGAGGATTACCGCAAAATGAAAAAAATCGGCAAGGTAATTCCCTACAATACCCCGATGTATCGTTTGTATTTTCTTCTTGCTGATAAAATCATTTCCTCCAGCGGCAATGAATATGTGATCAATGCCTTTGACAATGACAAAAAATATCTTGCCGATCTCTATCAATTTGATTACGTGTTCTTACAGCACGGTGTTACCAAAGATGACCTGTCCGATTGGGTTAATAAGTACAACAAAAATATCAAGGCATTGGTTACCGCAGGCAGACCCGAATATCAATCTTTCTGTGACGGCGATTATTACTATACCCCCGATATACCGATATTATCGGGATTTCCTCGTCACGATAACTTGATGCGTATGCAAAAAGCACAGAACAAGGAAGAAAAAAAGAAAAAGGTACTTGTTATTCCTACGTGGCGAAAAAGCATTAAGGGAAGTTATAATCCTGTGACCGGGGAGAGTATTTATTACAGTGAATTTAAAAATACGGATTACTTCCGTTTTTATAATGATCTTATCAGCGATAAGCGTTTGTGTGAATGTATGAAAAAGCACGGTTATACAGGATTGTTTTGTATGCACCCGTCGCATACCAAACAGTATATTGATTTTACTCCGAATGATGTATTCACTGTCAACCACGGTTACGTGGATTACCAAAAGGAATTTACGGAGTCATCACTGCTGGTAACGGACTATTCCAGCGTATTTTTTGACTTTGCCTATTTGAAAAAGCCCATCGTTTATTCCCAATTTGATAAGGATGAATTCTTCAAGGGCGAACACGCTTATAAAAAAGGCTATTTCAGCTATGAAGATGATGGTTTCGGACCGGTATGTCTTGACCTTGACAGCACGGTGAATGCAATGATCGCCGAAATCGAAAAGGACTGCCGGAATGATCCGAAATATATTCAGCGGATCGAGGACTTTTATCCCTACTTTGATGAAAACAGCTGTCAGAGAGTTTACGAATATATCTGCAAGATCCCTCAATAAGCATAAAAAAGACACATTTACTGTGTCTTTTTTTTTCTGTCCTTAACTATCACTATAGCGGTGATGATGAATATTTAATTGATAAAAGATGATGAATATTTAATTGATAAAAGTACTTGATATTCCGTGTTGAATAGGGTAAAATGAAAGAGTTAATGATAGAAATAAGTATGTAAAAGGAGAAGTGTAATGGTTTTTGCAGATTTGTTTTTTCTGTATTTTTTCCTGCCTTTGTGCTTGATATTTTATTTTGCTAACAAAGAGCTGAAAAATAAAAATACAGTGCTGATTGTTTTCTCGTTTATTTTCTATGCCTGGGGTGAACCGCTGTGTGTTTTCCTTTTGGTGTTCACCGCTTTCCTTAACTGGTATATCGGTAAGGTGATAGGAAAGTTTCGGGAAACACCGATGGCAAAATTGGCTTTGGCAGGAGCAGTGATCATTGATCTGATTTCATTGATGATTTTTAAATACAGTGGATTTATCGTAGAAAATCTGAATACTTTGTTCCATTCCGCTATGCCGGTGCCGCAAATCTCGCTGCCAATCGGTATCAGCTTTTTTACCTTCCAAGCCATTTCATATGTGATAGACTGCTACTGGGAAACAGTAGAGCCGCAGCAGTCTTTCTCAAAATTCCTGTTGTATCTGTCACTGTTTCCTCAGTTAGTGGCAGGTCCCATTGTGCGGTACAGTGTAGTGGCATCGGAAATTGACAAACGCCGTTCTACCGCAACAGACATCAGTGAAGGCTCGATGCGGATGATCGTTGGTCTTGCCAAGAAAGTGATCATCGCCAATAATCTGTATGCGATCGTTACACAGTTCTTTGGCAACGATATTACCAATCTTTCTTTCCTCGGTACGTGGTATACCGTTATCGTCTATTCACTGTATGTATACTTTGACTTCAGCGGATATTCCGATATTGCGATCGGTCTGGGACGCATCTTTGGTTTCCACTTCGATGAAAACTTCAATTATCCGTTCATCTGTAAAACCGTCAGTGAATTCTGGCAGAGATGGCATATTTCTCTGAGCAGCTTTTTTAGAGATTATTTGTTCTATGCCCCCATTTTCGGCAGACCCCGTAAATATTTTAATTTATTTTTGGTTTGGTTTTGTACGGGTATGTGGCACGGTGCAGAATGGAACTTTATCTTCTGGGGACTTTATTTTGGAATATTTATTTTTATTGAAACCAAGCTGGGCAAAAAACGTATGAAAAAATGGCCCCTCTGGGCAACTCATCTTTACAGTAAACTGGTGATTGCTGTCGGCTTCGGTATTTTCTACTTCTCCGATCTTGGTCAGCTCGGACACTTTTTCCTCAATATTCTCGGTATCAGTATGATCACCAACGGCAACAGTTTTGCTGATATTATCACGTGGAACTCTTTCCTCAGCAATATCTTCCTGATCATCCTTGCGGTTATCGTATCTATGCCGATTTTGCCCAAACTGAAGTATTTCTTCTTTAGCTGGGGCAACAACACTGTCTACACAACAGGAAAGATAATGGGAGCAGTTGGCTGTGCCTACTTGATGATTATGTCAAGCATATTGCTGGTAGACTCCACCAACAATCCGTTCCTTTACTTCCGTTTCTGATCTTGTTACAAAAGGAGGATCATTATGGATCAACAGCCTGTCAAGAAAAAACCTTCACAGCAAAGACAAATACCAAAAGAACCGCCCAAAAAACCGTTCAATGCCTATAAACGTTCGATCATCCGACATTTTTCGTCGGTGCTGTCACTGTTCATTCTTGTTCCCGTATTTGGACTGACAGCGTTGTTTTTGCTGGTTTTTCCACGCTCTGATATTTCATATATAGAAAAACGAGAGCTTGCCAAGTTTCCGACCTTTACATTTCAGGATTACTTTTCGGGTGCCTTTACCGCAGGCGTCACTACTTATTATGATGACACGGTTCCCTATAGAGATGACTTCAAAAATGCAGGTAATCGCTTTAAATCCGGATTTGGCATACAAACAGGCGGCAGCGTTACCACGACAGGTAAGCTGACAACCGCCAAGAAAAAAGAAAACTCCAACAATGCTTCGGATTCCTCTAAGACAGCCAATGCCGAAAATTCCGCCAGCAGCCTTCCGCAGGCTTCTGAGGAGGAAAGCAGACAGAAGGATTACACCAAAGAAAATGCCGACTATACCGTTGAGAACGGTATTATTGTCGTCAAACAGGACGATCATTATCGTGCCTTAGAGATGTTTGGCGGAGGCAGCGGCAATGCTTATGTGGATGCTCTCAATGACTTCCGCAGTAAAGTCAACGACAGAGTAAAGATCTACTCAATGACAGCACCACTGGCGAGCGAGTACTATACTCCTGCCAACTATTCGGAATATACTGCCAATCAGAAAGAATACTTTGATGACCTTGCGTCACGTTTTAACAGAGGTATCACCTATGTGGATATTGATACCGCTTTGGCTAAGCATACCGAAGAGGAAATTTATCTGCGTACCGACCATCACTGGACTGCGTTGGGGGCATATTACGCAGCAGAGGCATTTGCAGAAGCTGCTAATGTGGACTTTAAGCCGCTGAGTACTTTTAACAAGCAAACCATAGAAGGTTTTGTCGGTACAATGTATGCTTTTACACAGGACATCAATATCAAGAATGATCCCGAACCGTTCACTTACTATATTCCCGACAACAATGACAAGTGTAAGACGTATTATTATGACACTTCGTTTGGCTATCAATATAGCGGTGACTTCTTTAATACCGTTGGCGATCCGCAGTCCAATGCGTATCTTACCTTTATTGGCGGTGATGAGCAGGTTGCCAAGATCAAAACCAATGTCAAAAACAAACGGAAACTTCTGATCGTTAAGGACAGCTATGGCAATGCCATTCCGCCGTATCTGATGAATTCCTTTGAAGAAATTTATGTAGTCGATATGCGTTATTTTGACCTCAATCTGGTCGATTTTACCGAGCAGATGGAAGTAACCGATGTATTGTTTGCAATGGTAACATTTTCAGCATTTGGTGACAATGCCGAAAATCTGGATACGCTTATCAATCAAAATCAAGGCATTACTATTGTTGACAATGCCACAGACGATGAACAGGAGTAACCATTTTGGCTGCCTTGCCGCACACCAATAGCAAAGGAGAAAAAGAATGATAGAATTGGAATACCCTTTTGACAGTGAATATATTATCAAAAAAAGAAAATCCCTCAAGCGTACCTTGCTGGCAGACGGTACATCCCGTATGAAGAAGAAAATTGCCGTTTTCGGCGGCTCAACCACCAACGATATTGTTGTATATCTGGAGCTGTTTTTGCTTAATTACGGCATCGAGCCGGAGTTTTATCAGTCTGAATACGGTCAGTACTGGCAGGATGCTATGTTTCCCAGTGAAGAATTGCTTGCCTTTCAACCCGATATGGTGTTTATCCACACCACGAACCGTAATATTGCCAATTATCCGACAACGGCTGACAGCAAAGAGGATGTACAGCGGCTGTTGGAGGCAGAATATGCGAAATTTGAACAGATGTGGCAAAAAATCAGTGAAACTTATCATTGTCCGATTATTCAAAATAACTTTGAAATGCCGTTTTACAGAATAATGGGTAACAAGGATTGCAGCGATTATCGTGGACGTTCCCATTTCCTGACACGTCTTAACGCTATGTTCTATGAATATGCCGAAAGGACCGAGGGCTTCTATATCAATGACATCAATTACATTTCCGCTGCCTATGGACTGAAAGAATGGAGCAATCCTTCCTATTGGAATATGTATAAATACGCTATGTGCGTGGAGGCGATCCCTGAATTTTCGTTTAATCTCTCGCATATTGTCAAGTCGATTTTCGGCAAAAATAAAAAGGCACTTGCCCTTGATCTGGATAATACTCTGTGGGGCGGTGTTGTAGGGGATGACGGCGTTGATGGCATACAAATCGGTCAGGAAACAGGTGTAGCACAGTCTTATTATGAGTTCCAGAGCTATCTTCAATCGCTGAAGCAGCTTGGGATCATTCTGACTGTCTGCTCCAAAAATGACCACGAAAACGCTATTGCCGGACTCAATCATCCCGAGGGAGTTCTCAAGCCCGATGACTTTATCATCATTAAAGCTAACTGGGAGAATAAAGACAGAAATATCCTTGAAACTGCTGCTGAACTGAATATCCTGCCCGAGTCGATCGTATTTGTGGACGATAACCCTGCTGAACGAGCTATCGTACAAGCACAGATCACCGGCATCAGTGCTCCTGTAATGGACAGCATTGAAAATTATATTACAACGATCGACCGCAATGGTTACTTTGAAGTAACGAATTTTAGCGAAGACGATCTCAAACGCAACGAAATGTATAAAGCCAATGCCGAGAGAGCCGCACAGCAGGCTACCTTTGCGGATTATAACGAATATTTGCTCAGTCTTGATATGACGGCAGTGATCGACGATTTTATCCCCGTCTATCTTCAGAGAATTACTCAGCTCACCAATAAGAGCAACCAGTTTAATGTTACCACCAAACGCTACACACCAACCGAAATGGAGGAAGTGTTTGCTAGTGATAACTACATTCGTTTGTACGGTAAGCTGATCGACAAATTTGGTGACAACGGTGTGGTATCGGTTGTTATCGGCAGAAAAGACGCCAATGTTCTGCATATGGATCTTTGGATTATGAGCTGCCGCGTTCTGAAAAGGGATATGGAGTTTGCAATGCTGGATCGTTTGGTAGAACGCTGCCGTGAGCAGGGTATTGATACCATTAAGGGCTATTACTATCCTACTGCCAAAAACAAGATGGTCAAGGATCTTTATGGCAGATTTGGTTTCGATCAGCTCAGCGAGGACGAGGAAGGCAACAGTATATGGCAGTTGGATGTTGCTTCTTATGAAGTACAGAACCACGTCATCCAAGTGGGGGATAATTCCACTATACAGCAATAACAATAAAAAAGGAGATTTTCACAATGGACACAAAGACAATTTTTGTAAGACTCAACAAGGTTTTCCGTGATGTATTTGATGATGACTCCATCAAAGTGACACCCAAGACAACCGCTGATGATATTGACGACTGGGACAGTCTGGAGCATATTACACTCATCGCAGCTGTTGAACGTGAATTCAAGATCAAATTCAAAATGGGAGAAATTGCTTCTATGAAAAATGTAGGCGATATGGCAAAAATTATTGCTTCTCGTGCAAAATAAACCAATGCAAAAAACGCTGTGTGAATAACTTCATTCATACAGCGTTTTTTTGCAGCAATCTCCTTCCTTAACAGAATGGAGCTGAAAAAAGGATCGAGAGAAACAAGTAAAAAGGGATGAATTGCTGTGAATGATGACAGTCAACAAAAAAACCTCCGACGAAAGTCAGAGGTTTTTGTTTATTCCATCAAAAGATACTATATACCCTCATTAGTTGGTGATAGTTCTTTCAGTTTCCTTATCGAAGATATGAATTTTTTCTACA
This sequence comes from uncultured Ruminococcus sp., assembly GCA_902802985.1. Lineage (GTDB taxonomy): Bacteria > Bacillota > Clostridia > Oscillospirales > Acutalibacteraceae > UBA1213. Next base: position 474 of record CADCOE010000040.1, on the reverse strand, counting down.
TCGAAAGCGACTTCGATTTCTTCGCCTGCTTCGGCGGTTGATGACGGGTCAACACGAGCGATAGCGGCATTGCCCTCAATATTGAGGTAAATGTAGATTTCGTTACCCATCAACTCAGTAATCTCAACCTGAGCTTCGATAATGCTGTCTTCTGATCTTTCCAAGAATTCAGGCTCATCGTGAATATCCTCGGGACGAATACCGAGAACAACCTCTTTGCCGACAAAGTGAGAAAGGATATTTTTCTTATTCTTTGACTCAGGAAGCGGAATGGTGTACTGACCGAACTGGATACCGTAGTCACCACCGGAACGAACAATCGTAGCATCAATGAAGTTCATCTGAGGAGTACCCATAAATCCGGCAACGAACTGGTTACAAGGTCTTTCATAAAGGTTCTGAGGAGTATCAACCTGCTGAATGAAACCGTCCTTCATAACAACGATACGGTCAGCCATTGTCATAGCCTCTGTC
>CADCOE010000039.1 GCA_902802985.1 uncultured Ruminococcus sp. | reverse complement strand
TGTCAAGTATTTTCAGCCCTCACGGGCTGACAGCAATTCATCCCCGACCTATAGAGGTCGGAGTCTTCTTGCCGAGTTAGGATAAAACAATTTTATGAAATTATACACCATAAATTGAATGATTGCCTGTCAAAGCAAATCAAAAAATCACACCCTTCTGCAAGAAATAGCGGCAGAAAGGTGTGATTGTAATGTTTCACGTGAAACAATTCAAAAGCAAATGACCTACCCATTGTTGAAAGCCGGCAGGATTGTGTCTGACTTTCTTTCAAATGTTTCACGTGAAACATTTGAACCGGCTGCCTGTCGATCATAACGTTATTTACCCACACAAAACTGATGAAAAACTTTATCTACAACGGCTTCGGTGGTACGTTCTCCCGTCAACTCCAATAAATAATGAATAGCATCCTCTATCACAACGGTAACGGCATCCAGTGTCATTCCAAGGTTAATCGCATCGATGGCTTCATTGACGGAATTCAAGGCAGATCGTGCTGCACTATGCTGACGTTCCGTTGCCAAAATGCCTTGCGAGGCATCCAAATGAGAAGTCCCTACTATATCAGCAACCTCTTTTTCCAAAGCTTCTGTTCCGTTGCCGTTAATGGCAGAGATAAATACCACGTGCTGTATTTTGTTTTTGATATAGTCGGTATCAAGTTTTTGTTCCAAATCTGTTTTATTGACCACAGCAAGGGCATTAGCCTGAGTAAGAAGTTCTATCAATTCTTTGTCATCATCCGAAAGAGGTTTGGATGAATCAAATACAGCTAAGACTAATCCTGCCCGAAGAACTCTTTCTTTGGCCTTTTTTACGCCTATTTTTTCCACGGGATCATCAGTGGAACGAATGCCTGCGGTATCAGATAAATTAAGTGGAATTTCCCCCAGCATTACGGTTTCTTCAATAATATCGCGCGTTGTACCGGGGACATTGGTAACGATCGAACGCTCACAGCCCGAAAGTAAATTCATCAATGTAGACTTGCCCACATTGGGTCTGCCTGCGATAACGGTATCGACACCCTCTCGCATCACTTTTCCTGCGTCATAACTTTTCAGCAGGGCGGTAAGCTCATTGCGGCATTCATTAAGACGATGTACCAGATGACCGGTATCCACTTCGGGAATATCATCTTCCGGATAATCTGCCCAAGCCGCCAAGTGAGCCGCTGTATCGACCAAACTGTCACGTACGCTGTCAATTCGTTTTCTTAGGGTTCCTTCCATACAGGACAATGCTGCCTTTGCCGACTGAGCGCCTCTGGCGGAGATAATATCCATTACTGCTTCTGCTTCTGTTAAACCAAGTTTTCCATTAAGAAAAGCTCTTTTGGTAAACTCTCCCGGTTCTGCTGATACTGCACCGTTTTTCAGCACGGCACGGAGTACTCTTTTGGTAATATATAATCCTCCGTGACAAGAGATTTCCACTACATCTTCCCCTGTATAGCTGTGAGGAGCCTGAAATACCAATACGACTGCTTCATCGATCATTTCTTCCCCGTCGTAAATTTTTCCATAGGAAGCCGTATAGCCTGCCATTTCGGATATTTTTTTGTCTGAAACGGAGCGAAACACCTTCTGAGCCACTCCTTTGGCGTTTTCACCCGATATTCTGATAACCCCCATACCACCCACGCCATTGGCGGTAGAAATTGCTGCAATCGTTTTTTCCATAAGTCATTTCTCCATCAATGAACTACCCATTGTTGAAAGCATATGGGCTTCCTGCTCTATCGTTCTTGTAACCTACTAACTTCACAGGCATCAATTCGGGCTGAACCATCCCTACTGTACCGTTATTATAACAAAACAGCTGCATTGTTGTCAACCTTTGACTGTCTTTCAAGATGGCTCTTATTACATCCTATTGCCAAAGATAACGCAAGAAAAAACGGTGCATACCCGTACGCAAAAGGTATACACCGTTTTATTTTTTCAGTATCAAAAACCGTGACATACTCCCCATCAATCATAGCGGTCGGAGATGAATTGCCGAGGTAGGATAAATTAATCTATGACTTCATCTGACTTTTTCACGTCAATTCTGCCGTAAAGAGAAGTATCCGGACGCTCATTCATCATTTCTCTCGGCTTGCTTTCCTCCTCAAAGGTGCTGAACATACTGTCCTGAGGATGGTTTTCGCTGTCGGAATATTGTCTTCTCTGATAGCCGTTAGTACGCTGTGTACGTTTATAAGAGCCATCCTTGTTAAAGTTGCTGGTTCTCGGTTTTCTGTAACCCTTGTTATAAGAGGATTTATATTCGGGATCAGGGCCAATCACAACGTGACGCTGCAAATTTTCTCCCTCACTCCAAGAAATAGCCCCACGAACCTTCTGAACAGACGTATGAATAATTCTTCTTTCATATGGATTCATCGGTTCCAATGAAGTTTTAACACCTGTTTTAACCGCCTTAAAGGCAAGTTTTCTGCCGAGAATTTCAAGGGTCTTTTCTCTTTTTTGACGATAGTTACCGATGTTAATAGAAATTCTGTAATATTCATTATCCACGTGGTTTGCCACAAGACCGGCAAGATACTGAAGAGCATCCAATGTTTCTCCTCTATGACCGATAATAAAACCTACATTATCGCCATCAATATTGATAATGGCACCGCCTTCGGTTTCTTCCGCTGTAACGGTCACGTCTGTAATGCCCATTTTATCTAAAATATCCGCAATATATTCCTGGGCACTTCTGAGCGGTGTCACTTCAACAAATGCTCTTACTTTAGCAGGACTGCCGCCAAAAAGACCGAATTTCTTTTTTTCAGGCTGCTGCAAAACTTCAAACTGTGTATTTTCAGCAGAAGTTCCCAATTCTTCACAAGCTTTTTGCTGTGCTTCTTCTATTGTATCGGCAGTAATAATTGTTTCACGGATCATTAATCAATACACTCCTTTATTTTTTCTTTCCCTGATAGCTGCTCCCGCTGCTGTTTCCCGACTTCTTCGATTTGGACTGTTTTTTGCTGTTCGTTTTCTCTGCCTTTACCACATTCTGTTTTTTATTCTGCTGTGACGGAGCTACATAATCAGGATTTTCTATAAAAGCCACTTCTGCTTCTTGTTGTTTTCTCAGCACAACACGCTGTGCCTCGGTTTTTGCCTCGATAATACTTGCACTGTAAAATTGATTGAGCAGCAATGACTGACCGAAACCGAACACGGTGGATGCAATCCAGTAGAAGCCTACGGCTCCCGGAACATTATAAGCGATCCACGCAGAGAACAATGGCATTACAAATATCATTGCTGCCATACAGCCCTTCATCTGGGTACCGTTCATTTTCTGCATAAAAAACATACTTGCCACTGACGTAACAAAACACAATACGGGGATCAGCCACATCAAAGAGGCAAACGAACTGGTATTGGGAGATGCCAGCAAGTCCCATCCCAGAAAATTAAATCCGTTGCCGAATTCATTGATACTTTTTGCTTCCTCCGGTGTAAATAAGGCAGTACCATCGGCATTCATCAAATATCCCTGCAGCTTATCAAAATATTTAACAATACTGATCTGACCATATTGGGTATTGACCGTAGTGCCAATTCCCGGCAAGGCCGACAAACTGGCCAAAGCGGCAGCCACTTTATCCGAAGCAATATGCAGTGTATTGGTCAGCGGATTGATAACGGAATAATACACGCCAAGCATTACCAGCATCGGAGCCATCATCGGAAGGCATCCTGCCGTCATACTGACATTTTCCTTTTGCATCAGCTTTTGTACTTCTTCGTTAGCTTTAACACGGTCATTACCATAGCGTTCCATAATTTCACGCTGTTTTTTTTGGAAACGAGCATTAGCAGCCATTGATTTTTGCTGCTTGACCGAAAAAGGAAACAAAATCAGTTTAATAATAATGGTGAAGATAATAATTGCCACACCAAAATTCTGAACCAGATAAAATGCTGCCCACAAAATATAACCGAAGATACCGCCTATAAAATTAAAAATATCCATTTTTCCAACAATCATTCCTTTCAGGGAAAATGCTCCCTTCCGGGCAAATCAAATGATTTTGCCCAAGATCCATCTATGATGACGCAGCGTACCCAATTTTGCACAGGATGGTAAACCAATTATTTTTTATACGCAATACGTTTTTTTCTTTCCTTTTGATCGGGCACAGGATCGTACCCACCCCTCGAAAAGGGATTGCACCTCAAAATTCTCCATACTGTAAGCAGCGTACCTTTAAAGGCGCCAAAACGCTGAATGGCCTGAATGCCATAAACCGAACAAACAGGATAATACTTACAGCACGGCGGTGTGAAAGACGAGATATACTTTTGATAAAACCTGATAAGCCAAATAAGCGGGCGCTTCATTTTAAGACACCCGCTTCTTTCAGCTCTTTTTTCATCGCACGCAGGATGTCATAGCTTTTAACAAAAGGAGTTCTGCTCCTTGCTACAAAAACCAGGTCATACCCGGGTTTAACATTATCAGAGATGCTGTAAAAAGCCTCTCTGATAATTCTGCGTGATCTGTTTCGCAAAACGGCCTTGCCGATTTTTTTGCCGGTAGTAATGCCAATTCTCACTTTGCCGCAGCGATTTTTCATAACATAGGTTACAAGCAGTCCTGTCGCATAAGAACGGCCTCTGGCATAAATACGGCGAAAATCCTTATTTTCCTTTAAAGTGATAAACTCACCCAAAACAATCATCCAGTTCCAATAAAATACTTCAAGTGACCGTATGCAATTTTCCCGGAACAGCCGGGCAGCAAAAGCTCTGCATTATGCCATTAGTAAGAAAGCTTTTTTCTGCCCTTTGCTCTGCGGCGAGCAAGCACCTTACGGCCGTTCGCTGTCGACATTCTTTTTCTGAAACCATGCTCCTTTTTTCTGTGGAGCTTCTTGGGCTGATACGTTCTCAGCATGAGAAAATCCTCCTTTCGGCGACGGTACAAAAAGTACCAGTTAAAAAGTGTTCAAGATATAACCTTGCAATGTAGAATTATAACCTAAAAACCCCTCTCCTGTCAACAAAAAAATCAAATTTTCTTAATCAATATCGAAAGTGCAGCGTTTTGTCAATGTTTTCCCGGACGAGGGTCCCCATAATCCTCCCGAAAAAAAACCTTATTTTCCGTATCAAAATGGTTCACGTTAAACTAACGTGAACAACCGAAGCCTCCATTCACTGATATTCCTCTGCTGTTTTCCACCTCTTTTTATGGTATCTTGTTGAAAAGTTAAAAAAAATTTGAAATGTATAAAAGTTTATGCTATAATTAATTTCGTATAGGTGTTTGTTTACGGCACAGTTATGTTAAAACGGTCGAAAATCCGTTGAATACTGAACATAACAAGACTACTAAAAAGCAGGGAGAAATAGATATTTATGGATTCTTTTAACGAAGCGTGGGGAATTATCTGTGATTACTGCAAGCAGCATATCACAGAGGTTGCCTATAATACGTGGATCAGCAAAATAGAACCTATCAAATTGGACTTTGCGGAAGGAAAGGCCATTCTGATGGTTCCCGGAGATTTTCATCGCCAGACACTGATCCGAGGCTATATGCCGATGCTGAATGACGCCTTTGTCAGCGTTTTTGGAGAAGGCATACAGATATGCTTTACCGTTCCGGAGGAGATCGTATCAAAGGAACAGGAAATTAACGACAGTATTACAGATGCCGACTATGAGTTTACATTCGATTCATTCATTGTAGGCTCTTCCAACAAATTTGCACACGCAGCCTCACTTGCCGTTGCTACCAATCCCGGCAGAGCTTATAACCCGCTGTTCATTTATGGTAATTCCGGTTTGGGGAAAACACACCTTCTTTACGCTATCCGCAATGAAATACTGAAAAATGATCCCAATAAAGTCATCGTTTATGTCAAAGGCGATGATTTTACCAACGAACTGATCGAAGCCATCCGTATGAATACCACCAGTGAATTCCGCCAAAAATACCGCAAATCTGATGTGCTGCTGGTCGATGATATTCAGTTCATTGGCGGCAAAGACTCGACACAGGAAGAATTTTTCCATACCTTTAATACACTGTACGAAGCCAAAGGACAGATCGTGCTGACATCCGACCGGCCACCCAAAGAGATCAAAACTTTGGAAGACCGACTGCGCAGCCGTTTTGAATCGGGACTCATTGCAGATATTCAGCCGCCGGATTTTGAAACACGTATCGCTATCATCAAACGTAAAGCCGAATTGCTTGAAATGGATCTGCCGGACGATGTCGTAGAATATATCGCTACCAGACTTAAAACCAATATTCGTCAGCTAGAAGGCGTTGTCAAAAAACTGAAAGCCAAAAATCAGCTCTACGGAGAAAAAATCACCATCAACGTTGCTCAGAAAACCATCTCGGACATTCTAAACAATGACCAGCCGCCGCCACTGACAGTCGAAAAAATCATTGATGAAGTTGCCCGTACGTTTGGCGTTACAGGCGATGACATCCGTTCCTCCAAACGTAATTCCAACATCTCTAATGCCCGTCAGATCGCCATTTACGCTGTCAGAGAAATTACGGACCTTTCTATGAACCTGATCGGTGATGAGTTCGGCGGACGTGACCACTCCACCATAGTATATGCGATTAAACAGATCGAAAAGAATATGAATAAAGACCCCAAACTAAAATCAACGGTAGAAGATATTATCAAAAACATCCGAGATCGATAAGATCACCAGTCCTCTTCAGATGCCTCGATAATTAAAATATTTCTTTCAACAACCTGTTAGTTTTTATTCCACAATTCAACAAAAACGGTTGAAAACGGTTTTTTCAACTTACCAACACATTCAACAAGTTTTCAACTTTCCACCAACATCTTTCCACGCCGATGTTTAATATAAAATACCCTCGAAAAATTTCCACCAAGGCGTCAACAAAGTTTAAACCGTTGAAAAAATGTGGAAAGCCGCATTGATTCTTTCCTTCCACGACTTTTCAACTTATCAACGCCCCCTATTACTATTACTAGAATTATACTATTATTGATTAATCAATTTTGCGAAAAAAGGGATGATACCATTGAAATTTACCTGTAACCGCCAAAAACTCAATGAAGCAGTTACCAATGTTCAAAGAGCCGTTTCTTCCAAATCGACTATGCCGGCACTAGAAGGCATTCTTCTCAAAGCAGAAAACCATCAAATCTTTCTCTGCGGTTATGACTTGGAAATCGGTATCACTACATTTGTAGATGCAGACATAACAGAACCCGGAACGGTTGTCATTAATGCCAGATTGTTTTCAGACATCATCAAAAGAATGCCTGAAGATAAAATCACGATCGAAACCAATGAAAAACTGCTCGTCTATCTTGCCAGCGGCAAAGTAGACTACAAAATTATGGGAATGGCTGCAGAGGAATATCCCGAACTGCCTACGGTAATCGGCAGTGAATCGATCGACATTGATGGGGAAGCTCTCAGCAGTATGATACGCCAGACCAAATATGCCATTGCCGATAACGATATGAAACCCACTCATAAAGGTTCACTGTTTGAAATTGCCGACAACAGCATCAAAGTGATTTCCGTAGACGGCTACCGTCTTGCCATTCGTACCGAAACAATCGCCTATCAAGGTGAAAAAAGCTTTATCATGCCCGGAAAATCTCTTTCGGAAATTACCAAACTGATCACGGAAGAAACCGACACTATCACAATGACCGTTGGCGGACGTCACATCATCTTCCGCATCGGCAACTACTCTATCATTACCCGACTCATTGAAGGCGAATTTATGAATTACAGAGCAGCCATCCCGAAACAACACGTTACCGAATTAAGCGTTAACACCAGAAAATTTATCAGTTCTATTGAACGTATGTCCCTTTTGCTGACAGAAAAACTCAAAAGTCCCATTCGCTGCCGCATTGAAAACGGTCTTGTCAAAACCTCCTGCAATACTTCGCTCGGTCAGGCGTACGATGAATTTGAAGCAGATATTAGCGGAGAAGATGTAGAAATCGGGTTTGATGACAAATTTATGCTTGATGCACTGCGTTATTCCGAAACCGATAAAGTCAGTATAGAAATTAACGGACCGCTCAGCCCGATCGTACTCAAGCCCGCTGAAGGTGACAGCTTTTTATTCCTTGTTCTTCCTGTGAGGTTAAAAAATGCAAACTGAAAAAATATCACTTCAACCCAATCAAGATTATATCAAGCTTGATAATGCCCTGAAAATGGCAGGAATTTTCCCGACAGGCGGTCAGGCCAAACTGGAAATCCAAAGCGGAAATGTAACCGTCAACGGAGAAGTTTGTACCCAAAGAGGCAAAAAACTCCATATCGGCGACAAAGCCGAATACAACGGAACCGTTGTAGAGGTGTGCTGATTTGTATATCAAAAGTATTCACTTTGAAAATTACCGCAATCTCAAAAATGCAGTCTTTATTCCCTACAACGGAATAAACGTGATTTGTGGTGACAATGCTCAAGGTAAAACCAATCTGATCGAGTGTATCTGGCTTTTAACAGGTGGACGGTCGTTTCGTGGTTCCAAAGACAGTGAATTGATTGCCTTTGACAGTCAATCAGCCAATATCAAAGCGGAATTTTACGCCGGCGGGCGTGACCAGACAATAGAAATATCCATCCGGGGCAATCATCGCACCGCCGTACTCAATGATGTCCCAAAAAACTATATGTCACAAATCATCGGTGTTTTTTGTGCCGTCATTTTTTCTCCCCATCATCTGACTTTGATCAAAAATGGTCCTGAGGAACGCAGAAACTTCATTGACGGAGCGTTGTGTCAAATCAAGCCTTCTTACGCTGCCCGCCTGACAAAATACAGACGGGTACTCAACGAAAGAAACGCTCTGCTCAAGGATATTCCCCGTCATCGAGAGCTGGAGGATACACTGGATATATGGGACGAAAAGCTTGCCTATGAAGGGGCATTGATTGCCCGTGAACGGATAAGCTATACCGCTCAGTTGTCACAATCGGCAATACCGTATTATCAGGGCATTTCGGGAGGAAAAGAACAGTTGTCACTTGCTTATCGATCTGGCTGTGATGCTGATTTTTCTATGTCTCCCGAAGAGATCAAACAGCATTTGCTCCAAAAACTCCGTGAGCGTCACAATGATGATATTGACTGTGGTTATACCGTCAGCGGTGTTCACCGTGACGATCTGACGGTCAAAATCAATGAACGTGATGCCAAAAGCTTTGGTTCACAAGGTCAGCAGCGTTCGGCGGTGCTTGCCCTTAAACTGGCAGAAGCAGCTGTGCTTGGTCAGGCAAAAGACGAAACCCCGGTTATTCTTCTGGACGATGTGCTCAGTGAACTTGATGCTTCCCGACAAGAATATCTTCTTCAAAAGCTTCCTTCCCGGCAAGTATTCATTACCTGCTGCGAGTCGTCCGTGAATGCGGAAAATATGATTTATCTTAAAAAAGGCAAAATTTTGCCGTCAAAGGAGTCTTAACTTGTACCTGCATCTCGGAAACAATACGATTGTCAGAAAAGACCATATCATAGGAATATTTGACCTTGATCATTCTACGGTATCGGCAAAAACCAGAGAATTTCTTGCCAATGCCGAAAAAAGCGGACAAGTGATCAATGTGTCCTCTGAGCTTCCCAAATCGTTTGTACTATGCCGTGAAAAGAACGATATTAAAATCTATATTTGTCAGCTCTCCCCTGTTACGCTTATCAAACGAGCGTCGTCGATCAGCGGAAGTGCCGAATAACTCTTTAAGAAAAGGATTGTTGTCTATGCCAAGATTTTTCAGACTAACAAAATGTCCGTACTGTCACAGGAAAATTTCCTATACTAATGCATCATTTCTGAAAACCAAAGGAGAATATACCTGTGAAAATTGTAAATGTATCTCCAATGTAGTCATCAACAAAACACTGTATGCCATTGCCAGTATTATTTGTGTTTTGGCACTGGTCATTGTTCTGATCTATTCTTCCGTTGGAGATCACGGCAGTTTGTGGGGACTTTTTCTGGTACTAATACCATTTATTCTTTTTTATGTCATCGTACCCTTTTTTATCCGTCTGGAACCGTGTAAGGAAAAATCGGCAGTGAAAAAGGCAAAAGAAAAAGAACTAAGAAATCTTGCGGCGGAAACTACCGAACAGCATTCCAAAATCAAAGAAAATACCGAACCGATAGAGTTGGATGTCAGTTCCGATTTTACCGCTAAATTTATGAAAACCAAGATCAATGCAGAAAACGTCCGTCCCGAGATGACCGAAGAAGAAAAGCAGGCCATTACCGATCTGACCGGTGAAACGGAAATGGAGGATATTCAAAGCAGCACCTTCGTTCAGAATGTGACAGAAAAAGCAGAGGAAATATGAAACGTCCGTCTTCCCGTCCAATTCATTATGAAAAGAGGTAATTCCGGTTGTTTCACCTTCCCATATGTCCCTATTGTCACGCTGTGTACAGGTATTCGGAGGTCAAAAACCTCAAAGTCAAGCAATGCGAATGTTACCATTGCAAAAAGAATTTTTCGGTCAATCGACGGCTCCGTTCTTTGCCGGTCATTATAGTCAGTGTATTACTGATCATCATTGATCTGTTTCTTTTGCATACGTCTAAAGATATTAACCTGCTTCCAATGGCAGGGGTCAATGCGTTGGTCATTTTTCTTTCTTTTTTAATGACCCCATTTGCTGTACGCTTTCTTCCAATGGAGGAAAAAAGACCGGATTATCGTAAAAATAAAACCAAAAACAAGCAAAAACCTAAAAAAGCGAAAAAAACAGGTAAGTAATTAACAGCGGCTCCTGCCGCAGGTGAGGTAGTAAAATGAACAATAACGATATTTCTCAAACAAATCAAAAATACGGTGCCGATGAAATACAGGTATTGGAAGGACTGGAAGCAGTCAGAAAACGTCCCGGTATGTATATCGGCTCCACAGGGCCCAGAGGACTTCATCATCTTGTTTATGAAATAGTCGATAACTCAATAGACGAAGCACTTGCGGGATATTGCAGCAAGATCGAAGTATGTATCCTTCCGGGAGAGATTATCCGTGTCACCGATAACGGTCGAGGCATTCCTGTGGGTATTCAGCCAAAGTTAGGAATTCCTGCGGTAACGGTTGTCTTTACAGTCCTGCACGCCGGCGGCAAATTCGGCGGCGGCGGCTACAAAGTAGCCGGCGGTCTGCACGGTGTGGGTGCATCGGTTGTGAATGCTCTCTCTGAATGGGTAGAAGTAGAAGTACGTGATGGAAAAAATATTTACCGTCAGCGTTTCGAAAGAGGAAATCAGGCAACTGAACTTCAGAATATCGGTGAAACTTCGGCAACAGGTACTACTGTCAGTTTTAAGGCAGACCGTGAAATATTTACCGAAACAGATGTTTATGACTACGAAACACTTTCCGTGCGGCTCCGTGAACAGGCATTCCTGAATGCCGGCGTTAATATTGAGTTGCGTGACGAGCGTGATCCCGATAATATACAAAGTGATCGTTTTTGCTACGAGGGCGGTGTATCAAGCTTCGTGGAGTATGTACATAAAAAACGTGCTCTTGATGTGATCCACCCCGATATTATTCATTTTCAGGCAAAAAATGAGGATGATACCGCTTCTGCTGAAATTGCTATGCAGTATAACGAAAGCTATAATGAATTGATCTTATCCTTCGCTAATAATATCCATACGAATGACGGCGGTACTCACGAAGAAGGATTTAAAAGAGCTTTGACCCGTGTGATGAATGACTATGCCCGCAAGTTCAATATCATCAAAGAAGGCGAAAAAAGCCTGAGCGGTGAAGATGTTCGTGAAGGATTGACGGTCGTTATCAGTGTCAAGCTGAAGGATGCTCAGTTTGAAAGTCAGACGAAAGCAAAGCTTGGCAATACCTCCATTCGCACCTTGGTCGACAAACTGGTCAGTGACAAACTGGAGCAGTATCTGGAAGAAAATCCGGCAACCGCCAAAGCGATTTTTGATAAAGCACTGATGGCAGCACGTGCCAGAGATGCAGCCAGAAAAGCCCGTGATCTTGCCAGACGCAAGACAGCAATGGAAGGGGCAGGACTGCCCGGAAAATTGGCGGACTGCCAATCCAAAGACGTAGAAGAAACCGAAATCTATATCGTAGAGGGTGACTCGGCAGGTGGTTCCGCCAAAGGCGGACGGGACAGACGCTTTCAGGCGATCCTCCCTCTTTGGGGTAAAATGCTCAATGTAGAAAAAGCAAGGCTTGATCGTGTATACGGCAACGATAAGCTAATGCCTGTCATTACGGCATTAGGCTGCGGTATTGGTGACGAAATTGATTTGTCAAAGCTGCGTTACGGCAAAATTATTATTATGGCGGATGCCGATGTCGATGGTTCCCATATTCGTACACTGATGCTGACGTTCTTTTTCCGTTTTATGCGTCCGCTGATTGAGCAGGGACACGTATATATTGCACAGCCTCCTCTTTATCGCATTACTAAGGGCAAAGAACATCACTATGCCTATACAGATGCGGAACGTGACAAAATTATGAAAGAGCTTGGCGGCAAATACGAAATACAGCGTTATAAAGGTCTTGGTGAGATGGATGCGACTCAGCTGTGGGAAACCACAATGGATCCGTCTACCAGAATTATGCTTCGTGTCGAAATGGAAGATGCGGCGGCAGCAGACGAAGTATTTACGATCCTGATGGGTGACAAAGTGGAACCTCGTCGGGAATTTATCGAAAAAAATGCCAAATATGTCCAGAACCTTGACGTATAACGTAACTGAGAGGGTTCCCGGTCAAGAAAGGGTGATCGGGAAATGGCCCGTATCAACTAAAAAGGAGTAAATTGATGAAAGAAAATGACTCTATCAAGCCTTCGGGGAACGGTAATTCTTCGGAGGCAGAAAAAGAACAGCGAAAAGAACAGCTGATCAACGAAATAGCAGAAGATTTGAAAGAAAAACAACCTGAAAATGAAGAAAATCCGGAATGGGACGGTTCACAAGCAGAATATGTTGCTGATGATGATGCCGAAGAATATGAAATTCCCGAAACGGGCATTAAGATCTCTTATGTTCTTACTCAAGACGAAATGTATAAATGTCTTTATCACAGCGATATGTATAAAACCAAGGGAACAAGAGCGGTTGTACAAAGTGTGGTATTCGGATTAGCAGCAGTGACATTTTTTCTTGTTTACTTTATGACCAATTCTCAGTATAACTCACATAATCTGTTTTTTGGCATACTTTGTCTGATAATGATTGCCGTGATATGGCTGGTGCCCCATTTTCATATCAAAAGTCTGGCAAAAATGATGGCAGACGGCAAAACCATCGAAGCCGAAATTTATCCCACTCATATTGATATTGGCAGAGAGGATGGTGCGTGGAGTATTGAGCTTGACGGCAAATCGGAGATCAGGGAATTTGACAGTATTTTTATGATATATACTCCCAAAGGACAGGGATTTGCCATTCCGCAACGGGTCATAGAGCCGGAGGTTTATCACGAAATACAGGCTATTCTTCTCTCGGGAACCAAACCGATAGAAGAAGATTAATCAAAGCTTCAGGAGGAAAAATCAATGCGGCACGAAACAAAAATTACGGCACGATATGCTGAAACTGATCAAATGGGGATTATTCATCATTCCGTCTACCCCATATGGTTTGAAGCAGCAAGAACAGAATTCATCAAATCAGCGGGAATTACGTATTCTCAGTTGGAGAAAGACGGTATAATGCTGCCTCTTTCGGAACTTGGCTGCCGGTATATTGCCCCCGTACATTATGAAGATGAGGTCATCGTTGAAACAAGAGTCACCAAAATCAGTTTTGCCAAAATTACTTTTGGTTATCGGGTTCTTTTGGGAGGAAATGTGATGAGTGAAGGGTTTACCACTCACGGTTTTGTCAGTTCCCGAACATTTCGTCCTGTCAGCCTCAAAAAAGTGTTTCCTGCCTTTTACGAAACATTGGTGAACATCCGGGAAGACTAAACGATTTTCATTGGAGCGGTGGTAGTAGTGACAACGGATAAAAACAACAATGGAATAGCTGAATTTGATAATCAGGTAAAGATACAGGAATACGCCGAAGCTTATCAGCTTTATGACTTGATGCACGGCAGATCACACGGAAGAGAATGGAAGTCCTCTGTATTTTTCGTGATAGCTCTCATTATGTTTTTTATATTGTCGATGGAGCATTTTAATCTTGTAAAAGTGCCGGCAGCTACCATCGTTTTATTGATCAGCAGTTATATGTGTACGCATTATTTGTATCTTCTGCCCCGCAAGGCGAAACTTTTGGGAGAACATATTTATAAAAGCTCCCATTTACTATCTAAGAGCTGCCATTTTAAGATAGAACGTGACAACTTTACGCTCAAAAATGATTATGAGTATATCAAAAAATACAACACGGACATAACCGATTGTATAGAAACTGATGAAATGTTTGTTCTGATGGGCGGGATTGATAAAAAAATCGTTGTGATCTCCAAAAGATGTCTTGATGAGCAGCAGTATGAGGTGTTGTCACACCATTTTCAAGCACGAATGGTGAAGCAGTACAGACGTACCAAACAATTAAGAGGGAAATAAGGTTTATGATTGATTACAGCATAGAAAAATGTTTTCTCGTGACCAAAGAGGACTATGTCAATATGACAGTCGATAAAAACAGTTATCTGACGCCAAAAGAAAACAAGATTATCCTGAGGGTGATGGGAATGATCGCTGTTTGCTGCGGTGCAGCCGCTTTTGTCAGTATCAGAGAAAGTATCTATCAGATCCTATGCTGGCTGATACTTATTCTGATAGGGTTTTATGCCTTATCCTATTATGACGTGATAGCACCGGTACAGTCGGAAAAATATGCCCAAAAATACTACGAATACCATCGAAAACAACTGGAAAGTTCTGTGACACTTTGTGTGACAGAGGAGCTTTTTCAAACTCACACAGCTGCACATCAGCTGTGTTTGCCCCAAAAATATATTTATCAAATCATAGAAGGTAAGCATACCATACTTGTTTTTATTGATAAAAATGAGTTTTGCTTTATACCCAAAAGAGTACTTGATGATGAAAGCCTTCGGTATATTGCTGATTTTGCCGGAGATAAATATAAAAAGCTTTGATTGATTTAAAATTGTGAAAGAGGTGCAGAAAATTGGATATTGAAGCAAATACTCAGAATTCCAAAATCATAAATGTAGATATTGAACGGGAAATGAAAAAATCCTTTCTGGACTACTCTATGTCTGTTATCGTATCCCGTGCCTTACCCGATGTTCGTGACGGTCTGAAGCCGGTTCACAGAAGAATATTATACTCGCAGTTCGAGGATAATCTTACTCCTGAAAAGCCTTACAAAAAATGTGCTACCACAGTAGGCAATGTACTTGGTCGGTATCATCCGCACGGTGACAGTTCTGTGTATGATGCACTGGTACGTCTTGCACAGGACTTTTCGATGAGATATACTCTGGTTGATGGTCACGGCAACTTTGGTTCGGTTGATGGGGATCCTCCTGCCGCTTACCGTTACACCGAGTCCAAAATGAGCAAAATCAGCGTGGAAATGCTGACCGATATTGATAAAGAAACCGTAGACTTTATCCCCAACTATGATGACAGCCGGAAAGAACCCGCTGTTCTTCCCTCTCGTTTTCCCAATCTTCTTGTCAACGGTTCGACAGGTATTGCGGTAGGTATGGCAACCAATATTCCTCCGCATAATCTGGGAGAAGTCATTGACGCAGTTAACTGTATCATTGACCATCCTGATGCCACTTTGGAAGATATTATGCAGCACATCCAAGGGCCTGACTTCCCCACTGCCGGTATTATTATGGGAAAATCAGGGATTCGTGCTGCCTATTCCACAGGACGTGCCAAGATTACCGTAAGAGCAAGAGCGGAGATCGTAGAAGAAAAGAACGGCAGATTTAAAATTATTGTTACCGAGCTCCCCTATCAGGTCAACAAAGCAAGATTGGTAGAAAGCATTGCTGATATGGTGAAGGATAAAAAAATAGAAGGTATCTCTAATATTGATGACCATTCTGACAGAAACGGTATGCATATAGAGATCACTCTCAAAAGAGAAGCTTCACCTCAAATTGTACTGAACAGTCTTTATAAAAATTCACAGATGCAGATTACCTATGGCATTATTATGCTTGCCATCGTCAACGGTGTGCCCAAAATTCTTAATTTAAAGCAAATTTTACAGCATTACGTTGATTTTCAGGTCGATGTCATTACCCGACGTACGATTTATGATCTCCGAAAAGCTGAGGAACGTGCTCATATTCTGGAAGGGCTGAAAATTGCGATTGATTTTATTGATGAGGTCATTCGCATTATTCGTTCCTCAAAAGACCAGCCGACAGCCAAACAAAGACTTTCCGACCGTTTCGGATTGGATGATGCCCAGACCCAAGCCATCGTATCAATGCGTCTTGGACAGCTTTCCGGTTTGGAAAGAGCTAAGATAGAAGAAGAACTGGCAGGTCTGGTTGCTAAAATTGCAGACTATAAAGATATTCTCAGCAATGGGGAACGTTTGCTTGGTATTATTAAAACGGAACTGAACGCTATCAAGGCAAAATTTAATGATCCTCGCCGCACAGAAATTGCTGCTGTCAGCGGTGAAGTGGATATAGAAGATCTTATTCCCTATGAAGATTGTGTGGTCACTATGACCAATTTTGGTTATGTTAAGCGTCAAAAGGTGGACACCTATCGTACACAGCGTCGAGGAGGACGAGGCATATCGGGTATGAACCGCCGTGAAGAAGATGTAGCGACCGATATGTTTGTCAGCGGCACACACGATCACGTACTCTTTTTCTCCAACCTCGGCAAAGTATACCGATTGAAATGCTATGAAATTCCTGAAGGTTCCAGAACCTCCAAAGGAATGAATATTAATAATCTTCTTCCCTTGGTTCAGAATGAAAAAGTAACTTCTATGATACGTATTCCCGAAGCGGGAGATGAAGATATGTATCTTGTGATGATTACGAAAAAAGGCATTATCAAGCGTACAGCTACCAATGACTTCCACACCAATCGCAGGGGTGGTTTGATCGCCATTGATATTGACGATGACGACGAATTGGTATGGGTACGTCTGACAGATGGTCACTCTCAGCTTCTGGTTGCCACCAGAAACGGTATGGCTATCCGATTTGATGAAACCGATGTGCGGCCGATGGGAAGAACGGCACGAGGGGTGAAAGCCATTACCCTCAAAGGGGATGACAGCGTGATTGGTATGTCTATTATGCGTGAGGGTTCCTATATTCTTACCGTATCCGAAACAGGTTTTGGCAGACTGTCCGAGCAAAGCGACTATCGAGTACAGAAACGAGGCGGTCACGGACTGTTGAATTATCATACTGATAAGTATGGCAAGATCGCCGCTATCAAGGCAGTTGATCTGGACGATGACATTATTCTTATTTCTGATAATGGTGTCATTATTCGTATTGAAGCATCCTCCGTCAGAGTATGTTCCAGACCAAGTAAGGGCGTTATTGTGATGAAAATTGTGGATGACAGTAAAGTGGCAACCATTTCACGAGCACCGCACGAGGATTATGCGGATGATACCGATACCGATACCGATCCGGAGTCAACTCCATCTGATGAAGAATAAAAAAACGGTAAGCAGTTGAAACAAACAACTGCTTACCGTTTTTGTCTGTCAAACAAAAATCTCATATATGAAACAGTTCCGACATTGTCATTTCAGCATTTTCAAATGCTTTTAATTGAGAATGATTTTTGTCATACATCGGGTGAATTTGATGTGAACTATCATAACCCAGTTTTTGGATATAAGGGACGAATTGTTTGTACTTGCCGATATATTCTGCCGCACCGCCGACAGTAGCGTATTTTGCCAGACCAAGAGCCGCTTCTTTCGATGTTTGCTGCGAGGGAAGCTGATCGTGGGTATATTGCTGTACAAAATCGGACTGTTGAATAGAGAGGTTTCTGATGCCCTCATAATATGTTCTGCAGGCACTGCTCAGTTCTGATGCCATAAAGTCCAGAGCATCCTGTTCTACCGTATCGGGATTGGCAAAACGGAATATATATCTTAACGGTTCGTTATAGGTGGTTGTTTGCCAGATACTGTCAAAAGACCATCTGTCCTGTAATTTTTCAGCATCCTCCAAAAGATAGATATTACCGTTTTTGTCGTTGCAGAAATAAGGCAGACAACCGTTGTATACTTCATAATATTGAATGTCGGTACTGTCAAGATCGTAATATTCAAGTGCACCGCCTATTGTGCAGTCATAGGCAGCATTTTTTCTTTCTTCCGCAGTCGCATTTTTAGCAGGGATGGCATCCTGTGATTTTTGCGGAGTAAAGGTGTCTGTATTGATCACCCCGCTGATAAGACCCGAGTAGTATAGTTTCAGAATATTGGATAACTGTTTTGTATAATGCTGTGAATTGCTTTTGATATGGTCGGGCAGTTCATCCTGTTTGGCGATCATTGAAAATTCCTCATCAGATGGATATTTCATCACACTGCTTTGCGTATTTTCTTTCGGCGGCGAAGGACTGTCTGATATGACAGGATAAGGATCGGTAACTTCAGATGGTTGTTTTGACGCTAAAGTACGAACAGTTTCGCTTGTTTGAGCAGAAGTGGCTGTACAGGCACAAAATGACGAAGAAAAAAATACAATCAAAGCCAATGATGACAGTTGATATATTAGTTTTTGTTTCATAAGGTTTCTCTCCTCCTTTTTCGTTAATATTAATCGGTTAGGAAGAAAATGTCAAGAAAAACAACATCATTGTTACTATGATGTTGTTTTTGTAATGATGATGTTTTCGTGTAAAAAATTGCTCCCCAACAATATTTACAGTGTATAAGTGTGTATAAGAAAACCAAAAATAAAATAATCGTAACTATTCAGCACCCCACCCCAAAAACCTGATTGATCTGACCTGATAAAACCATCTTAACTGCGTGATAAGAATCAAACCCGTT